>NZ_CAWURG010000021.1:0-72365 GCF_963924895.1 uncultured Sphaerotilus sp. | reverse complement strand
CACAAGATGAAATACACTTGGATGAAAGCAAAGCGTCGGGATAAAGTGGTTCTTGAACAGGATGTCGCTGAAATTCTCGATGGATTTGGCAAAAAATATAAGTTTGAATTTTAAGTATTTAACTTATTTGAAATTGCTTAGTTCAATGCGGCGATTCACAAGACGGGCGTAGTCCGGCTCTTCTCTGGTCGTGATCGCCAGATCTGAAATGCCAGTGGCTTCAGCGATTTGAGGCCACAGTTCGGGGATCAGCACCCCTTCCATGTCAATGCAAGCGATATTTTGCATGCGAAAACTCATCTGGGTGAAAATGCAAGCCAGAAACCAAGACTCGCCAAAATGATACCTATCATGCGATTCAATACGAGCTGGTGCCGCAGCATCTTTGAACGCAAATGCTCTTCCGAAAAAAACACGGTCACAAGGCTGAACCATACCCAATGCGCCAGTGACATGAATAATCCATAGCCCACTTGCACGGCAATCGACGTTTCAGGTTGAACGATCTGCGTATAGACACTGACCACAAAAAGGGTGGTCTTGGGGTTGAGGGCGTTGGTGAAAAAACCTGTGCGCAATGCGTCGATTGCATCAAGCTCTTTCAATGGTGCTGCGCTGCTGGTCGAGGGTTGCGGGGTAAAAAATGTCTTGTAGCCCACGTAAACCAGATAGACAGCACCAATCAATTTGATGGTCGAAAACAGTCCAGGGGATTCCTGAAGAATAAGGCCGACGCCCAGCATGGTGTACAGCACATGCAACTGAACGCCGAGTGCAATTCCCAGCGAAGCCAGCAGCCCGGCCGATCTCCCATACAGAAGACTGTTGCGTGTGACCATCGCAAAATCTGCGCCTGGGCTGATGACGGCCAAAATGGTGATGGTCGCTACGGCTGCAAGTTCGATCATGGTATAGATGAATATTGTCAGAATTGAGTCCAGCGAGGCTTGGCCCATGGGGATATTATTTATCTCCATGGGCAGCTCGAAAATCGATTTATGCTCACGGACATGATTGAGAAAAAATCACCTTTCGACAGCCGCATCCCGCCCATGAACAGCCTGCGCGTGTTCGAAGCCGCTGCCCGTCACGAGAGCTTCGGGCGGGCGGCGGACGAGTTGCATGTGACGCACGGGGCGGTCAGCCGCCAGATCAAGCAGCTGGAAGAGTCGCTGGGAGTGGATCTCTTCGATCGGCGCAACCGGGCCGTCTTCCTGACGCCTCGGGGCAAGATCCTGCTGGAAGCGTGTACCGAAGCCATGGAGCGGCTGGCGGAGGCCTTGCGGCAGGTGAAGGCGCCCACCGTGGAATTGCCACTGGTCTTGTCATGCGAGCCGACCATCGCCATGCGGTGGCTGATTCCCCGGCTGCCGGCGTTCCGTGAACGGTTCCCGCAGCACCAGATCCATCTGTTGACGGCGGGTGGACCCGTGGACTTCACACGCGACCGGGTGGACCTCGCCTTGCGACGCAACGATTTCAACTGGGGCACGCACTGCCATGCCGAATCCGTGGCGCCTGAGCTGACGGGACCAGTCTGCACCCCCGGTGTGGCGCTGGCCATGGCGTCCGACCTGCCGACGTCTCGCAAACCAAAGTTGCTGCACTCGCGCACACGGCCGAGCGCATGGCAGCGGTGGTTTGACGTGGGTGGGCACAGCCCGGAGGCGGCTGGATCAGAGTATTTCGAACATTTCTATCTGAGCTTGCAGGCTGCAGGTGCAGGCCTGGGCATGGCGATCGGGTCGGCTTACATGGTGGAAGAGGATCTGCGCGATGCGCGTCTGGTCGCGCCGTTCGGCTTCCTGCCGGATGGGTCCGAGTACGTCTTGCTGTCCCCAACCCCATTCAGGAACGACACGCGGCGAATGCTGTTCCTGGACTGGCTCAGGTACGAGATGGGGCACTCCAGGCATGGCGTGGAAAGCCCGTCAGGACGGCTCTAGCACCGCCGACGCCGCCCGCCAGACGCAGTCCCGCAGCGTGCGCACGCTGGCCGAATCGAGCCGCCAGCTCTGCCAGTACAGCGTGACCGAGACGCTGTGGCCGGGGCAGAGATCCACCAGCGTCCCCTCCGCCAACGCTGCCGCCGCCAGCGCGATCGGGTGCAGGCCCCAGCCGAGTCCGGCGATGGTTGCATCGAGAAAGCCCTGCGCCGAGGGCACCCACCACTGCGGCGGCGTGCAGTCCTCGCCAATCACCTCCGACAGGAAGCGGTGCTGCATCTGGTCCTTCTGGTTGTAGACCAGCATCGGCGCGTGCCGGAAGCCCTCGGCCAGGGTCACGCCGGCAAAGTGCCGCTGCGCATAGGCCGGACTCACCGCCGCGATGTAGCGCATCGACCCGAGCGCATCGACCCGGCAGCCACCCACCGGCTCGGCCGCGGCCGTCACGGCGCCGAACACCGTGCCGTTCTTCAGCCATTCGCGGGTGTGGTCCTGGTCATCGACCTGCAGCGCCAGCGTGTCGCCGGTGCGGCTGTGGAAATCGGCCATCGCCGGGATGAACCAGGTCGCCAGGCTGTCGGCGTTGACGGCCACGGGGATGCTGCGCGGCCGGGCGCCAGGCGCACCGGCCTCGGCCAGCGGCTGCAGGTCGTTCTGCAGGTCGGCTTCGAGCATCTCGATCTGCAGGTAGTGGCGGTACAGGCGCGCGCCTTCGGGTGTGGGCGTGACCGGCGCCGAGCGGACCAGCAGCACGCAGCCCAGCCGCTCTTCCAGCGCCTTGACCCGCTGCGACACGGCGGACGGCGTCACGTGCAGTTCGCGCGCGGCGCGCTCGAAGCTGCCCAGGCGCAGCACGGTGGACAGGGCGCGCAGCGCGACAAGGTCGATCATCGAGTGAAGCTCAACTTAATCATGGTTAAGAAGTTTAGCTGTACTACGCCCGCTCGCAGCCCTACGCTGACCCCCATGAACACCAGCACCTACTTCCTCGGCATGGCTGCCAGCGCCGGTCTGATCATGGCCATCGGCGCACAGAACGCCTTCATCCTGCGCCAGGGCGTGCGGCGCGAGCATGTGGCGGCGGTGGTCACCGTGTGCGCGGTGTCGGACGCGGCGCTGATCGCGCTCGGCACGGCAGGCATTGGCGCGGCGTCCGTGGTCTTCCCGCTGGCCATTCCACTCATGACGGTCGCGGGCATCCTGTTCCTGTCGGTCTACGGCTTGCGGGCGGCGCGGCGGGCGTGGCAGCCCACGGGAGAGGGTCTGAACGGGCACGGTGGCCCGGCGCTGTCGCTGCGATCGGCGCTGCTGCAGGCGGCGGCCTTCAGCTGGCTCAACCCCCACGCCTGGCTCGACACGACCGTGCTGCTGGGCTCGCTGGCCAATGCGCAGGGGGACGAGGGGCGCTGGACGTTTGCGGCCGGCGCGATGACGTCGAGCCTGTTGTGGTTCACGGTGCTGGCGTGGGCCGCCGGGCGGCTGGCGCCGCTGTTCCGCAGGCCGCACACCTGGCGTGTGTTCGATGCTGGCGTGGCGATGATGATGATCGCGCTGGCGGGCAGCCTGACGCTGCAGACCCTGAAGGGTTGAGGCCCGGAGCGGATCACCCCAGCCGGTTCGCCAGCGACAGCAGCGCCAGCAGCATCATCCACAGCACCATCGAGCGCCACACCAGTCCGACCACCGAGCGCAGGTGCGCCAGCGTCGGCGGCGCGCCCGGGGTGCTTCCCTGCCCGTCGACCACTTCTTCGCCGGGCAGCGCCACGGCAAAGTTGCCGGCGGCCCGCGCCGCCAGGGACGGCGCCTCGGCCCCGCCCAGCGACACACCGCAGGCACCGGCGGCCGCGGACAGCAGGATGCCGTCGTTCGACTGCTTCCACAGCCCCGCGCACTGCCGCCAGCAGTCCACCGCTTCCTCGAAGTTGCCAACCACCGCGAAACCCGCGGCCGTCAGTCGCGCGGGGACATGGTCAAGCACCGAGAACGCCGCCTGCGAACGCAGCATCAGCGCGCCGTTGACGGGGGCCGTTTCGGCGCGGATCTTGAAGGCCCAGTAGCGGGCGCAGAAATCCGACATGCGGTAGACCACCGCGCCCACCGGCCCCAGACCGAGCGCCGAGCCCAGCACGAACCAGAAGAAGACGCCGAACACATGCCGGTGCGCTGCCAGCAGTGCGTGTTCGATGACGTGGCGCAGCAGCTCGGTGCGGGGCAGTTCGCTGGCGTCGAGGTGGCGCCACTCCTGCAGCACGCTGCGGGCGCGGTCCTCGTCGCCCTGCTCCAGCGCGTCGCGGATGTCGGTGAAGTAGTGGCTGAACTGGCGGAAGCCCAGCGTCAGGTAGAGGATCAGCAGGTTGAAGCCGAGCGCCAGGATCAGGCTCTGGTGGTGCAGCAGCGCGAACACGCCCCACGCCAGCAGCGCTGGCGTGAAGACCGTGACCGCCCAGACCACCCAGGCGTGGTGTTCACGCCCGGCGTCGAAGTTGCGTGCGGTCCAGCGGGCCCAGTCGATCAGGGCTTCGTGGACGGGGTTGCCCTGCGGCAGCGGCCGCAGTTGTTCAACAATCAAGGCCAGCAGGACGGCGAGGAAACTCATGCCATCAATGATAACGGTGTGAACAACGACACGGCATGGGCCTTGACCCGCATGAACAATCAGGCCGACAGAAAGCGGTAGAGGTTGCGCAGCATCGCCGCCGTGGCACCCCAGATGAAGTACTCGCGCTCGTCGCCTTCCGCCGACGGGCCGCGCCAGGGCATCGACAGGAACTGCCGGCGCTCGGTCGGCGTGTCGAAGAGGTGGATCTGGTGGTGCGCGGGTGTCATCAGGAACTCCAGCGGTACCTCGAACGCCTCGGCGACCTCGCCACCGTCGATCTGCAGCTCGAACGGCCGGTGCACCAGCGCCACCACCGGGGTCACGACATAGGACGTGACGGTGGTGTACGCCGGCAGCGCGCCGATGACTTCGATGTGCCGGTCATCGAGCCCGATTTCCTCGCGCGCCTCGCGCAGCGCGGTCACGACTGGATCGACTTCGCCAGGATCCACACGCCCACCGGGAAAACTGATCTGCCCGGCGTGGTCGCGCAAGTGGTCGGTGCGGCGGGTCAGCAGCACGCGCAGCCCGTCCTCGTGCACCACCAGCGCCACCAGCACGGCCGCAGCGGCGGGCGCACGGTCCGACAGCGGGCCACCACCATCGCCGCGGAATTCCGGCTGCCAGACGGGCGGTGACGCAAAGCGTGCCTTGAGCCGGGCGGGGGTGAGGCGCTCGCCCGCCAGGGCGGGCAGGTGGAGGTCGGCGCCGGCCACCGGCACGGCACGTGGATCGCGGATCAGGGTGGGACGTCGAGACATGTTTTCAGCATAGGCCGAAAACGACAAAGCCGCCCGGAGGCGGCCTTGTTGCCGAGGCGTCCTGCGTGCAGGATGCCTGGGTCGGCGGGTGAGCCAGCGATCAGGCCAGCTTTTCCTTGATGCGTGCCGACTTGCCGCTGCGCTGGCGCAGGTAGTACAGCTTGGCGCGGCGGACGTCACCGCGGCGCTTGACTTCGATCTTGGCGATCAGCGGGCTGTACAGCTGGAACGTGCGCTCCACGCCTTCGCCGCTGGAGATCTTGCGCACGATGAAGTTGCTGTTCAGGCCCCGGTTGCGGCGGGCGATCACGACACCTTCGTAGGCCTGCATGCGCTTGCGGGTGCCTTCGACGACGTTGACGCTGACGATCACCGTGTCGCCGGGGGCGAAGACGGGAATGATCTTGTTGAGTCGAGCGATTTCTTCTTGCTCGAGTTCTTGGATGAGGTTCATGGGAGCTCCAGGCGATCGTGCTTGCAAGGGCGGGGGCTCATGCCGAGCACCCGACTGCCTTCAGGCAGAGGATCAAAACCCAAGATTATAGCCGGATTTTCGACAGGTACAGCTCGTCGGCCCGGCTGAGGCGGCCCGCCTGGCGGGCCGCGGTGATCAGGTCCGGCCGGCGGCGTGCCGTGAGTTCCAGTTGACGCTCGCGGCGCCAGGTGGCGATGTGCGCGTGGTGGCCCGACAGCAGCACGGGCGGCACGGCGTCGTCGCCCAGCGTCTCGGGGCGGCTGTAGTGGGGGCAGTCGAGCAGGCCGTCGGAAAAACTGTCCTGCTCGTGCGAGGCCGCGGCGTTCAGAACACCCGGCTGCAGGCGCGTCACGGCGTCCAGCAGCGTCAGCGCCGGCAGTTCGCCGCCCGACAGCACGAAGTCGCCCAGGCTGAGTTCCTCGTCCACATGGCGGTCGATGAAGCGCTGGTCCAGCCCTTCGTAGCGGCCGCAGACCAGGATCGCCCCCGGACTGGCCGCCAGCGCCTGCACCCGCGACTGGGTCAGCGTGGTGCCGGCAGGACTGAAGAGGATGACCGGGGCAGCGGTCGCCACCTCGGCGCGGTCCTGGCGAATCACCGCGAGCGCACGTTCCAGCGGCTCGACCAGCATCACCATGCCGGGACCGCCGCCATAGGCACGGTCATCGACGCGGCGGTAGGTGTTGTCGGCGTGGTCGCGCAGCGGCCACAGGCGCACGTCGACCTGCCCGGTCGTGTAGGCGCGGCGGGTCACGCCGACCTTCAGGAAGGGGTCGAACAGCTCGGGAAACAGGGTGACGATGTCGAAGCGCACAGCGGATGTCGGTGCAGCCGATGCGGCTGGCGCCGCGGGGTCAGTAGTCCAGGCCCCAGTCGGCCACGATGCGCCGCTCGGTCAGGCTGACATCGTCGATGTAGGCGGCGACGAAGGGGATCAGGCGCTCGACGGTGCGGGGCGTGCCGGCCTCGTCGACGCTCTCGGCGGTCAGGCGCATCACGCTGTGGGCGCCGGTGTCCATCATCTCGGCGACCGTGCCCAGCGCTGCACCGTCACGGTTGACGACGTTCAGGCCGATCAGGTCGATCCAGTAGTACTCGCCGTCGTCCGTCTTCGGGAAGATCGAACGCGACACGAAGATGCGGGCGCCGCGCAGCGCTTCGGCGCCATTGCGGTCGGCGACTTCGCGCACGGAGGCGATCACGCCGTCGCTGTGCTCCTTGACCAGCGTGACGTTCAGCACCTTGGGCAGCGCAGGCGCCTCCTTGGCGCGCGGCTTGCCGGCAGGCGGCTGCAGGAACCAGTGCCGTGCCTTGAGCACGACCTGCGGATCCGCCGCGTAGGGCTGGATCCGCAGCCAGCCCTTGATGCCCCAGGCATCGGCCACCCGCGCGACCTCGATGGCGTCTTCGGGCCAGGCCACGGCGTCATCGGTGGTGGTCACGGTCATGGTGGGGGCGCTCGGGGCAGTCAGGGCAAGGGCAATCAGGCAGCGGCGGCGACGGGCGCAGCGACCGTGGACTTGGCTTGCTTGATCAGACGCTCGACGGTGGGCGACAGTTGTGCACCGACGCTGGTCCAGTAGTCCACGCGGTCGAAGGCGACGCGCAGGGCTTCAGCTTGGCCGGAAGCCACCGGGTTGTAGAAGCCGACGCGCTCGATGAAGCGGCCGTCACGGCGGTTCTGGCTGTGGGCCACGACCAGGTTGTAGAACGGGCGCTTCTTGGCGCCGCCACGGGAAAGACGAATCACGACCATGATGTTTCCTTGATCAAAGGTATAGAAGGCAAAACCAGAGACCCACGCGACCAGGAGACACTCAGGCCAGCAGATCAGACAATGTCGTGCGCAGACCGCAACTTCATGCGGGCTTCACGCGACAACCACATTCTTTCCGACCCCGTTAGATCGCGCTGCGTGGCATGGAGCCGGTCAGCCGTCGTCGGAAAACCCAAGATTATAAACTCTCCCGGACTTCCATGAACGCTCCCATGATTCGCCCCAGCAAGGAAGCTGACCTGCCGGCCATCACCGCCATCTATGCCGCGAACGTCGATCACGGCACCGGCACCTTCGAGATCGATGCGCCGGACCTCGCCGAGATGACCCGTCGCCGCGCCGATGTGCTCGGCAAGGGCCTGCCCTGGCTCGTCGTCGAACACGACCTCGGCCATGGCCCCGAGGTGCTCGGCTATGCCTACGCCAACCACTTCCGCGCGCGCCCCGCCTGGCGCTTCGCACTGGAGGATTCGATCTATCTGTCGCCGCGCGCCCACCGCCTGGGACTGGGCCGGCTGCTGCTGGCCGAGCTGATCGCGCAGTGCACCGCGCTGGGCGCACGGCAGCTGCTCGCGGTGATCGGCGACTCGGACAACCTTGGCTCGGTCGGCGTGCACCGGGCCTGCGGTTTCGAGGCGCTCGGCGTGATGCGCTCGGTCGGCTGGAAATTCGATCGCTGGCTCGATGTGGTGATGATGCAACGCACGCTGGGTGCAGGCGACAATATCGGCCCGTCAACAACCCCGCCTGGAGCCTCGACATGAGCGCCGTGAAATCGAAGACGCTGGCCACCTGGCTCGCCGTGGTGGGAGGCGGCTTCGGGCTGCACCGGTTCTACCTGCACGGCCTGCGCGATGTGTGGGGCTGGGTGCACGTGCCGCTCACGCTGCTCGGCATGGCCGGCGTTCAGCGCATGGCCGCCTTCGGCCTGGACGACAGCGCCGCGCCGTGGCTGCTGCCGCTGGGCGGGCTGTCCATCACCGCGGGAATGCTCGCCGCCATCCTCTGCGGCCTGACCAGCGACGAGCGCTGGGATGCCCGCCACAACCCCGGCGCACCGGCCGGACAGGGCTCGCCGGCCGCTGGCTGGGGGGCGGTGCTCGGCGTGGTGGCCGCCTTGCTGCTGGGCGCGACGATGCTGCTCTCGTCGATCACCTTCACGCTCCAGCGCTACTTCGAATCCCAGGTCGAAGCCGCCCACCAGATCAGCCGCTGAGGCCAGCCCGCGGCATCCGGACAGGTCAGGGCAGGAAGGCCCGGGCGCCAGGACTTCACGCCGCGCAGAAACCCGATGGAACCAGAGTGGGTTCAGGCCGGCGCGATGCCCTGCTCTGCCGCGAGGCGCTGCGCGCGGGCCGGCCAGTCGGACGCATCCATGCCAGCGGGCAGCACGATTTGCCCGGGCAGCGCCGCGCACAGTTGCAGCAGCGGCAGCAGCACGAAGGCCCGCTCGGTCATGCGGGGATGCGGCAGCGTGAGGCGCGCGGTGTGGCGCTGCAGGTCGCCGTGGAGCAGCAGGTCCAGGTCGAGCGTGCGCGGCGCGTTCGGATAGGGGCGCTCGCGGCCGTGGGCGTGCTCGATGGCCTGCAGGGCGTCCAGCAGCGCCTCGGGCGACAGGCAGGTGCGCACACAGGCGACGGCGTTGAGATAGTCCGGCCCGCTGGACTCGACCGGGCGGCTGCGCCAGCGGCCAGACGCTGCCACCCAGGTGGTCTGCGGCAACGCGGCCAGCGCAGCACAGGCGGCGTCCAGCGCCGCGGCGGCGTCGCCCAGGTTGGCGCCCAGGCCGATGCAGGCCAGCAGCGCCGGGACGTCGTCAGGACGAGGCAGCGTCATCCGGTTCCGACGCGGACGCGGCGGCTGAACGCTCACCGGCCGGCTTGCGGCGGCGACGGCGCTTGCGGGCGGCCGGAGCGGGTGCACCGGCCGGCGCAGCCTCGCCCTCGACGCTCGGCGCACGGGCAGCGGCCGCACCGCCGGCAGCGCGACGGGCCTGGTCCTGCACGCGGGCCTCGGTCAGCAGGTCTTCGCGCCCGGCCTCGTTCGCGGTGGAGAACTCCTCCCACCAGCGGGCCAGATCGGCATCGGCTTCCCCGGCATCGGCACGCAGGCGCAGGAAGTCGAACCCGGCCCGGAAGCGCGCCTGCTCTACCAGCGACAGCGCCGACGAGGGCGTGCGGCGCTCGAAGCGCGGCTGCATCAGCCAGATTTCGCGCATGTCGGCGGCCAACTTGCCGCGGCCGGAGATGTCGCCGATGCGGGCATCGAACACGGCGTCGGTGGCCGTCTGCATCGCGGCGACCGGGCCCTCGCCCTTGAGGCGCAGCTGCTCGGTCCGGCGCAGCACGTCGTGCCACAGCATGCAGGCCAGCATGAAGCTCGGCGCCACCGGCTTGCCCTCGCCGACGCGGCGGTCGGTATCCGCCAGCGCGCGCTGGATGAACTGCTCGCGGCCGTCATGCTGGTGCGCATCGTCGAGCACGGCGTCGAGGATCGGGAAGATGCCCTTGTGCAGGCCCTGCTTGCGCAGCTCTTCCAGGCTGGCGAGCGAGTGGCCCGTCTGCAGCAGCTTGATCATCTCGTCGAACAGGCGGCTCGCCGGCACGTTGGCCAGCAGCTCGGCGCAGGCGCGGATCGGCTTGCGCGTGCCGGGCTCGATCTCGAAGCCCAGCTTGGCCGCGAAACGCACGACGCGGATGATGCGCACCGGGTCTTCGCGGTAGCGCGTCACCGGGTCGCCGATCATGCGCAGCAGGCGCTTCTTGGCGTCGGCCAGGCCGTGGTGGTAGTCGACGACGATCTGGCGGCGCGGGTCGTAGTAGAGCGCGTTGACGGTGAAGTCACGGCGCGCGGCGTCCTCGTCCTGCGGGCCCCAGACATTGTCCCGCAGCACGCGGCCGCTGGCGTCCACCACATGGCTCTTGCCGGCGAGTTCGGACTTGGAGGTCTTCTCGTTGCCCGCCACCTGCTCTGCGGCGCTCGCGTCGAGGTAGGCGCGGAAGGTGGAGACCTCGATCACCTCGTGCTCGCGGCCGCGGCCATGCACGACGTGGACGATGCGGAAGCGCCGGCCGATGATGAAGGCGCGGCGGAACAGCGCCTTCACCTGCTCCGGCGTCGCGCTGGTGGCGACGTCGAAGTCCTTGGGGCGGTGGCCGAGCAGCAGGTCGCGCACGGCGCCGCCGACGACGTAGGCCTCGTAGCCCGCGTCCTGCAGCGTGGTGACCACCTTCACGGCGCGGTCGTCGAGCAGGGCCGGGTTGATGCCGTGCTCGGACACGGGCACCTCCACCCGCACGCCGATCACCGGTCCGACCGGCACGGCAGCCTCGGGTTCGGCGGCGGGCGTCTGCGGGCCGGTGGGGGTCTTGCCGGCAGATTTGCCCAGCAGCTTGTCGATGAATTTCTTGATCATGGGAAGAGCCGCAGGATGCGCCAGCCGCGTTCGCGGGCAGTGGCCTCGAGCGCGGGACTCGGGTTGGTCGCCACCGGTTCGGTGGCCAATTCCAGCAGCGGCAGGTCGTTGGGCGAGTCGCTGTAGACGCTGATGCCGGAGAAGTCGCTCAGGCGGTGGCCCAGGCTGGCAAGCCAGTCGTGGACCCGGCCGACCTTGCCTTCGCGGAAGGTGGGCGTGCCGCGGATGGTACCCGCCCAGCGGCCGTCGGGTTCGCGGTCGAGCTGGACTGCGAGCAGGTGCTCGACGCCGAACTCGGCCGCGATCGGCGTGGTGACAAACTCGTTGGTCGCCGTGACGATGGCCACGAGATCGCCCCGCTGCTGGTGCTGGCGCACCAGCTCCAGCGCCTGCGCGTGCACGTTCGGGCGCAGCACCTCCTGCATGAAGCGGGCGTGCGCGGCAGCGGATTCAGGCAGCGGGCGGTCGCGCCAGGCGGCGGTGGTGAAGGCGATGTAGGCCGGCAGGTCGAGCGTGCCGGCCTGGTAGTCGGCGTAGAAGGCGTCGTTGCGGGCACGGAAGGTGTCGCCGTCGGCCCAGCCGATCTCCACCATGAACTCGCCAAAGGCGTGGTCGGAGTCGATGGGGATCAGCGTGCCGTCGAGGTCGAACAGGCAGAGGTGGCGGTCGTTCTGGGACATCGGTTTCGGATTCAGATCGTGTACAGGTCGGGTTCGGCCAGCATCTGGCGCAGCAGCGACAGCGTCACGGGCCGCTTGGCCGCCAGGGCGTAGCGGTCGAGGCGGCCCAGCAATTCCATCAGGTGGGTCAGGTCCCGCTCGCTGTGGCTGAGTAGGTAGGCCAGCACCTCGTCGCTCAGCGCGATGCCCCGGCGGCCGGCATCGCGCCGCAGCAGCGCGCAGACCTGCTCGTCCGTCGGCGGCACCAGGCGGTAGACCAGGCCCCAGGCCAGCCGTGTGCGCAGGTCGTCGCGCACGGGCAGGTCCACCGGCGGCAGGCGACCACCAGCGATGATGGGCACCCCGGCGGTCGTCGCCTCGATGAACATGCGGAAGGCCTCGTGCTGGCGGTCGGCGTCGTAGCGGTCGCAGTCGTCGAGCAGCAGCAGGCGCGCTTCCTCGTCGTACTCCCAGGGCGTGGGCGTGGTCAGGTCGAACTTCATCGTGCGCAGCCCGAAGGACTGCGCCTGGCTGACCGCCGCCTGCAGCAGGTGCGTCTTGCCGCTGCCGGGCGGACCCCACAGGTACAGCGGCATCGACGGACTCGGCGACAGCAGGGCCATGAGCACCTGCTCCCACTGGGCGTTGCCGCCGGGCAGGAAAGTGTCGAACCGGAGTACTGGCTCCGGTCCGAAGGCGAGCGGCACCTGCCGCATCAGCGGAGATGTCCGGTCACGAGGCAATCCACGAGGCATTCGCGAGGTTCATCCCTGGTAAAGCCGACTGGCCACATAGCCTGCACGCATCCGGCGCAAGGCCACCAGCACCAGCGCACCGGCCGGCAGCGCCAGCAGCACGCCGACAAAGCCGAACAGGTGCCCGAAGGCCAGCAGCACGAAGATCACCGCCAGCGGATGCAGGCCGATGCGCTCGCCGACGAGCCGGGGCGTGAGGAAGAAGCTCTCGATCACCTGGCCCGCGCCATAGACCACCGCCACCACCCCCACGCCGTACAGACTGGCGTATTGCAACACACCCGCCAGCAAGGCCAGCGCGGCGCCGATGCCGAAGCCCACGTAGGGGACGAAGATCGCGAGTCCCGTGAAGATGCCCACCGGCAGCGCGAGGTCGAAGCGCGCCAGCGCCAGTGCCACCGTGTAGTAGGCCGCGAGGATCAGCATCACCAGCAGCTGACCACGCAGATATTGCCCCAGCACGGCATCGCATTCCCGCGCGAAATCGAGCACGGCATCGAGATAGCGCGGCGGCACGATGCGGAGCAACCGTCGCAGCAGGTCGTGCCAGTCGAGCAGCAGGTAGAAGGTCACCACCGGCACCAGCACCGCATTGCCGATGATGGCCAGCAGGAAACTGCCGCCGATGCGCGCCGAACTCAGCAGCGTCGCCAGCCAGCCGTCGCCCTTGGCATCGAAGTACTTGAGCACGAAGGCCTTGATGCTCTCGATGTCGAGGCTGATCGCGATGCCGAACTGCGCCAGCCGGGGCGCCAGGTGGTCGTTGAGCCGCACCGCGAGCACGGGAATCTGGTCCCGGAGCACGGGCAGCTCCCGCGAGATGATCGGCACGATCAGCAGCAGCACCCCCAGCGCCGCCGCCATCGCCCCCAGTTCCACCAGCACCACGGCCAGCGCCCGCGGCAGATACCGGGACAGCCGGTCGACCGCCGGCTGCAGCACGTAGGCCAGCACGGCGGCGGTCAGGAAGGGCATGAGCACCGGTGCGAGCAGCCACACCAGCACGACCGAAGCCCCGGCAAGTGCCAGCCAGGCGAGCATCAGGCGTTGGGTCAGGGGCAGCTTCATGCGGGACATTGTCTCAGCATGGCGCAGTCGGATTCAGTGCCACCGCGGCGGACCGGCATCCCGCAAGGCGGCCAGCTGCGCCGACACCCGCGACCGGTCGGACGTAGCCCCCGCGTGCTGCAGGTAGAGCGCCAGATCCTCGATCGCCAGTGCGGTCTGGCCGAGCGCCGCGAGCGTCTGGCCGCGCTCGCGGCGCAGGGTCCAGTCGAGCGGCTCCAGCACGACCTGGCGGTGCTGCACCTGCAGCAGGCGCGGCAGGTCGCCGTCCTCGCGGTGCAGCCGGGCCAGGTTGCGCAGCATGCGCGACAGGATCTCGCGCCCCGACGCCGGCTGGAGGTATTCGCTGAGCAACTCGCCCAGCCCCATGCCGGTTTCCAGGTCGAAGCGCATCTCGTGGCTGAGGTAGGGCTCCAGCCGCTCCTCCAGCTCCGCGCGGGTCAGCGAGCGGCCGTCGACGGGATCAATCACCGCGTCGCCCAGCGGCAGGTGCAGCTTGATCAGGAAATGGCCGGGGAAGGAAATACCGTCCGCCTGCAGCCCGAGCTGTCCGGCCAGTTCCAGGTAAAGCACCGCCAGCGCGATCGGCAGGCCGCGCCGCCGCTGCAGCACCGCGTGGAGGTGGCTGTTGTCGGCGTCGCGCAGGTCATTGACGTTGCCGCCGAAGCCGAGATCGCGGTAGAAGAACTGGTGCAGGCCACGCACCCGCTGCAGCGCGCCGGCATCGGCCGGCAGGCGCTGCCGCAGGCGCTGCGCGAGTTCGTCCAGCTCGGTCTGCAGCGCAGCGAGGTCCAGCGCCGGGTGGTCGACCAGCGCGATGGCGCCGGCCGCTTCGGTCAGCGACAGGCTGTCGTCATCGCGCACGAGAGCGGCGAAATAGTCCAGCGGGGACGGCGAGGAGCACTCCATGCCCGAAAGTGTATCGGCCAGCGC
Organism: uncultured Sphaerotilus sp.; assembly: GCF_963924895.1. Lineage (NCBI taxonomy): Bacteria > Pseudomonadati > Pseudomonadota > Betaproteobacteria > Burkholderiales > Sphaerotilaceae > Sphaerotilus > uncultured Sphaerotilus sp. Next base: position 57,980 of record NZ_CAWURG010000021.1, on the reverse strand, counting down.
TCAACGGCGTGCAAATTGCCGCAAGTTGACCCCAGCCAGCAGCAGCACGCCGAAATACACCAGCCCCGCCAGCGCCAGCACCCCGGCCAGCACCGCCACACGCAGGCCGGACTGCGACCGCAGGCCGATCCAGTCGATCGCGTGTGCCGCCCAGGCCAGCCCGGCCCCCATCACCGCGCAGCCCGCCCCCACCCGCAGCCCGAACGCCAGCCAGCCCGGCGACGGCTGGTAGCTGCCCCGCTTGCGCAGACCGATCAGCAGCCAGGTCGCGTTGACCAGCGCCGCCAGCCCGATCGACAGCGCCAGCCCGGCGTGTCCCAGCAGCGGCACGAAGATGGCGTTCATCACCTGCGTCAGCGCGAGCACGGTGATGGCGATGCGCACGGGGGTGCGGATGTCCTGCCGCGCGTAGAAGCCCGGCGCCAGCACCTTGATCGCCACCAGCCCCATCAGCCCGGCGCCGTAGCCCATCAGCGCCAGCACCGTCTGCTGCACATCGGTGGCGGTGAAGCGGCCGTAGTGGTAGAGCACGACCACCAGCGGCTGCGGAAACACCAGCAGCGCCACCGCGCACGGCAGCGCCAGCAGCACCACCAGACGCAGCCCCCAGTCGAGCAGCGCCGAGTACCCCGCCATGTCGCCCTTGGCCTGTGCGGCCGAGAGCTGCGGCAACAGCACGACGCCCATCGCCACGCCGAGCAGTGCGGTCGGGAACTCCATCAGCCGGTCGGCATAGGTCAGCCAGGAGACCGAGCCGGCGGCGAGGTGCGAGGCGATCTGCGTGTTCACCAGCAGCGACAGTTGTGCCACCGACACGCCGAGCAGTGCCGGTGCCATCTGCTTCAGGATGCGGTGTACGCCCTCGTGCGCCCAGGCGTTCCGGAAGGCCGCGACGGTGAAGCCAAGGTGCGGCATCACGCCGACCGAGCGCAGCGCCGGCAGCTGCACGCCGAGCTGCAGCAGCCCGCCGATCATCACGCCCACCGCCAGCGCGTACACCGGCGGAATGCCCCAGCGCGTGAACTGCGGCGCCAGCAGCCAGGCCGCGCCGATCACGCTCAGGTTGAGCAGCACCGGCGTGATGGCCGGCACCGCGAAGCGCTTCCACGAGTTCAGGATGCCCGCCGACAGCGCCACCAGCGACATGCAGCCGATGTAGGGAAACATCAGACGCGTCATCACGACCGCCGAGTCCTGCGCCTCGGCCGGCAGTCCGGAAGCCATCACCCACACCAGCACCGGCGAGCCGAGCACCCCGACCGCGCACACGACCACCAGCGACCACATCAGCACGGTGGCCACCGCGTCGATCAGCGTCTGGGTGGCCGCATCCCCGTTCGTCGTGCGGGAGGCGGCCAGGATCGGCACGAAGGCCTGCGAGAACGCACCCTCGGCAAACAGGCGGCGCAGCAGGTTCGGGATGCGGAAGGCGACCTGGAAGGCATCGGTGGCACTGCTCGCGCCGAAGGCCGCCGCGATGAGCTGCTCGCGCACGAGCCCGGTGATCCGGGACGCCAGTGTGAGCGCCGACACGACAGAGGCAGAACGAAGCAGACTCATGGGCAGGGGTTCTCGGTCGCAAAGCCTGCGATTATCCATGCTATAGTGCTAGGCTTTCCTCCACCCGGAACACGAGACACATTTATGGCCACCGCTTCCAAAGCCAAGAAAAAGACCGTCCGCATTGCCTCCGGCCGCAAGCGCGTCCGCCAGGACGTCAAGCTGAACGCCGCGAACACCTCGCTGCGCTCGAAGTTCCGCACCGCCGTCAAGGGCGTGCTGAAGGCCGTTGCCACGGGCGACAAGGCCAAGGCTGGTGACACGTTCAAGTCTGCCCAGGCCGTGATCGACTCGATCGCCGACAAGGGCATCTTCCACAAGAACAAGGCCGCCCGCATCAAGAGCCGCCTGTCTGCCAAGGTCAAGGCCCTGGCGCTTGCCGCTGCCTAAAGACTGATCCGGGTGGATCAATAGCAAAGGCCCGCTCTGCGGGCCTTTTGCATTGCCTGCCTCGGCACAGGCACAGCCCGGCCCGCTCAGGCGCCGTGCTTGTCTGCCTCGCTGGTGAATGCGTCGGCGTAGAACTCTTCCGCCGGCAGAGCGCATTGCGCCACCAGATCCCGTTGCGCAGCACCCACCATGACCGGTGCACCACAGGCATAGACCTGGTGCCCGGACAGATCCGGCAGATCCGCCATCACCGCGTGGTGCACGAAGCCCGTCCGCCCCTGCCACGCCGCGCCAGGCTCCGACAGCACTGGCACATAACGCAGCCAGGGCAGCGTGCGCGCCATCTCCAGTGCCCAGTCGTGCAGATAGAGATCGGCCTCGCTGCGGCAACCCCAGTACAGCACGGCCTCACGGTCCATGCCACGCGCCTGCATGTGCTCGATCAGCGCCTTGATCGGCGCAAAGCCCGTGCCGGACGCCAGCAGCACGACCGGTTTTTCACTGTCCTCGCGCAGGAAGAAGCTGCCGAACGGCCCCTCCACACGCAGGATCTCGCGCTCCTTCATCGCCCCGAACACATGGTCGGTGAAGCGCCCGCCGGGCATGTGGCGGATGTGGAGTTCCATCTGCCCCTGCGCCACCTCGGGTGCACGCGCCATCGAGTAGCTGCGCCGGACACCGTCGCGCAGGATGAATTCGACGTACTGGCCTGCGTGGTACTGGAACACCTGGTTGCCGGGCAATTGCAGCGTCAGCACCACCACGTCTGGCGCGCGGCGCTCGATCGTCGTGACCCGCACCGGCATCTTCAGCACCGGGAACTGCCCCACCGACGTCACCTGCCGGGACTCGATCACGCAGTCCGTCTGCGGCGTGGCACAGCAGGTCAGGACCAGGCCGGAGGCCTCCTCGGCCTCGCTGAGCGCCTTGAGCTGGTGCGCGCCGTGGATGACGCGCCCTTCGAGCAGCCGGCTCTTGCACGATCCGCAGGCGCCGTCCTTGCAGCCATAGGGCAAGCCGATGCCCTGGCGGATCGCCGCCGGCAGCATCGCCTCGTCGCGCGCCACCTCGAAGCTGCGGCCTGCGGGCTGCACTGTCACCGTGAAAGTCATTGCTCGTATCCTCTGGCCGTCCCGGCGATGTCCGCGGCCATGTCGCCGCGGGCGAGATTGTGCCGCACCGATCCGAAAGAACCCGAACCATGCCCCACCCTGCCCGCCTGCGCGCCGCCCGATCCACTGCCCCGCGGCCCCTGCGCCGGATGCGCCAGCCGCGCCTGCTGATCGTCGGCTGTGGCGACGTCGGCCAGCGCGTCGCCCGGGCACTGGGCCGCGGCTGGACCGTGCGTGCACTGACCTCGCAGCCGGAGCGGATCGCCAGCCTGCGCGCGCTGGGCGTCACACCCCTGCTCGGCAATCTGGACGCACCGGCCTCGCTGCGCCGCCTGGGCGCCCTCGCCCCGCGTGTGCTGCATCTGGCCCCACCACCCGGCAGCGGCGACGACGACCCCCGCACCCGGCACCTGCTGCAGGCACTCGGCCGGCATGGCGTCTGCCGCCAGCTCGTCTATGGCAGCACCACCGGCGTCTACGGCGACACCGGCGGCGCACGCTTCGACGAAACCCGCACCGTCGCGCCCGTCAACGCCCGCGCCCGGCGCCGGGTCGCCGCCGAATCGTCCATCCGCCGCTGGGCGGTCGGCCAAGGCGTGACAGCGTCGATCCTGCGCATCCCCGGCATCTACGCCGGCGACCGACAAGGCGGCCATCCCCGCGAACGGCTGGCGCGCGGCACCCCCGTGCTGTGCGCCGAGGATGATGTCTACACCAACCACATCCACGCCGACGATCTGGCACGCCTGTGCATTGCGGCGCTGCTGCGGGGACGGCCACAGCGCATCTGGCACGCCTGCGACGACACGGAACTGAAGATGGGGGACTATTTCGATCTGGCCGCCCGGCTGTGCGGACTGCCCTTGCCACCGCGGATCTCGCGCGAGGCAGCGCGCACGCAGCTCAGCCCGATGCTGCTGAGCTTCATGAGCGAATCGCGCCGGCTGGACAACCGGCGGATGAAGCGGGAGTTGCGGGTCGCCTTGCGCTACCCGGACGTCACCACCGGCCTGCTGGCCTGAGGTCGCGTCACATCAGCGGCGGCGGCGCTTCGGCGGAAACGGTGGCAGGCCGCGCCAGAAGCGCAGCATCAGCCAGCCGCCGAGCATGCCGCCCAGGTGGGCGAAGTGCGCCACCCCACTGGAACCCGCCAGTCCGAACAGCAACTCCATCCCGCCGAAGACCATCACGAAGACCTTGGCCTTCATCGGGATGGGCGGGAACAGCGGCATGATCGTGCGGTCCGGGAACATCATCCCGAAGGCCATGAGCAGGCCGTAGAGCGCGCCGGAAGCCCCCAGCGTCGGCCCACCCCCGGTGACATCCAGGCTGACCACCAGCAACTGCACCACACCGCCCGCCAGCGCACTGGCGCCGAGGAACTGCAGGTAGCGCTGGCGACCCCAGACCGTTTCCAGCTCGGCGCCGAACATCCACAGGCCGAGCATGTTGAAGAACAGGTGCCCCATGCTGCCGTGCAGGAAGGCATAGGTGATCAGCTGCCACGGCATGAACGGCCCGCTGCCCAGCGGCCACAGTGCGAACAGCGTTTCGACCCAGTACCCCGCGAGCATCTGCAGGCAGTACATCGCCGTGCAGATCAGCATCAAGGCCTTGGTGACGGGGGGGAGCTGGGGCATGGAAAGACTCTCTGAAGAGGGAGAGCGGTGAGCCTGATCACTGGTGCCGGAGGCCGGACTCGAACCGGCACGCCTGTTGAGGGCGGCGGATTTTGAATCCGCTGCGTCTACCGATTTCGCCACTCCGGCAGGTGGGTGTCGCGCTGCGTGGTGCGCGAAGCCGTGATTATGGCATGACGAACCAGAGGCCCCGCCCTGTGCAGCGCGCGGTGCGTCTTGCTGCCAAAATGTGCCGCATCGGTGCTGCGCCACCTCCGGAGACAGATCCCATGCCCGCCTACCAGACCATCGAAGACGTGATCGGCCGCACCCCGCTCGTGCGGCTGCAGCGCCTGCCCGGTGCAGCCGCCGCCGAACGTGGCAACGTCCTCCTGGCCAAGCTCGAAGGCAACAACCCGGCCGGCTCGGTGAAAGACCGCCCCGCCATCAGCATGATCCGCCGCGCCGAGGAGCGCGGCGAGATCCGGCCCGGCGACACGCTGATCGAGGCCACCTCGGGCAACACCGGCATCGCGCTGGCGATGGCCGCCGCGGTGCGCGGTTACCGCATGGTGCTGATCATGCCGGAGGACCTGTCGATCGAACGTGCGCAAACGATGAAAGCCTTCGGCGCCGAACTCGTGCTGACGCCCAAGGCCGGCGGCATGGAATACGCCCGCGACCTGGCCGAACAGATGCAGCGCGACGGCAAGGGCCGCGTGCTCGACCAGTTCGCCAACCTCGACAACCCGCGCGTCCACTACGAGACCACCGGCCCCGAGCTGTGGCAGGACACTGACGGGCAGATCACCCACTTCGTCAGCGCCATGGGCACCACCGGCACCATCACCGGCACCTCGCGCTACCTGAAGGAGATGAACCCGGCAGTGCGCATCATCGGTGCACAGCCGTCCGAGGGCTCGCGCATTCCCGGCATCCGCAAGTGGCCCGAGGCCTACCTGCCGAAGATCTACGAGCCGCGCCGCGTGGACGAACTGGTGCTCGTCAGCCAGGCCGATGCCGAGGACATGGCGCGCCGCATGGCCCGCGAGGAAGGCCTGTTCGCGGGCATCTCCGCGGCCGGGGCCTGCTGGGCGGCGCTGCAGCTCTCGCAGCAGGTGCGCCATGCAACCATCGTCTTCATCGTGTGCGACCGCGGCGACCGCTACCTGTCGACCGGCGTCTTCCCCGCGTGAGCATTTCTGGCGCAAACACCACATAGGTGCACGCCGATGTGGTGCAGGCATGAGCCAGCGTGACAATTCGCACCCATTGCGCCGTGATTTTTTCACTTCAAGCCGCGGTAAGTCCCTGAATTGACTGGCATTGCCCTTGCGTCTGGCAGGGACTCAAAAATCGCGGGGCGCGTGCCAATGAACGAACTGATCAACCTCGTCTGGGTGGGCATCTGCACTGCCCTCGTGTTTTTCATGCAGGCCGGCTTCGCGCTGGTCGAGGGCGGCCTCTCGCGCGCCAAGAACTCGATCAACGTGATCATGAAGATCTACCTCGGCACCTGCTTCATCGGGGTGAGCTTCTGGGTGGTCGGCTACGGTCTCGCCTTCGGCCCGTCGGTCGAGGGCCTGATCGGCGGCGGCAGCTTCGCCCCGCAGAAGCTCGGCGCGACCGACACGGTCGGCCTGCTCTACCAGATGATGTTCGCCACGACCGCGGTGACCATCGTCTCCGGCGCAGTGGCCGAGCGCATGCGCTACGGCGCCTACCTGACCTTCGCCGCACTCATGGCGCTGGTGATCTACCCGGTCTACGCCCACTGGGCCTGGAACCCGGGCGGCTGGCTCAAGACCATGGGCTTCGTCGATCTGGCCGGTGACGGTGCCGTGCACTCGGTGGGCGCCTGGTGCTCGCTGGCAGGTCTGCTGGCCCTGGGTCCGCGCCTGGGCCGCTTCGGCAAGAACGGCGAGGTGCGTGACATTCCCGGCCACAACCTGCCGATGGTGGCGCTGGGCGGCTTCATCCTGTGGCTGGGCTGGTTCGGCTTCAATGGCGGTTCGATCGCGGGCGTCGAAAGCGGCCAGCTGGGCACCGTGCTGCTCAACACCTACCTCGGCGGTTGTGCGGGCGGCATCGGCGCGCTGGCCTTCATGCGCCTCACGGGTCGTCCGGTGCTGATGAGCGCCTCGGTCAACGGCAGTCTGGCCGGTCTGGTCGCGCTGACCGCCGGTGCGGCCACGCTGAACCCGGTCACGGCGATCGTCACCGGCCTGATCGCTGGCGCACTGACCACCTGGGGGGCGGAAGCCCTGCGCAAGCTGCGCATCGACGACACCGTGGACGCCATCGCGGTGCATGGCCTGGGCGGCACCTGGGGTCTGATCGCTGCGGGCCTGTTCTTCGAGGGCGACCTCTTCAACGGCAGCCGCGTGATGGTGCAGGTGCTCGGCGCCGTGGCCGCCTTTGCATGGGCCTTCCCGATGGCCTATGTCTGCTTCAAGCTGGTGGACAAGCTGATCGGTCTGCGCGCGCCCACCCTGAACGAGCAACGCGGTCTCGACTTCACCGAGCACCACGAGATCGGCTACCCCGAGTTCCAGGACTCGCCGGGCCAGCTGCACAAGGAAGCCTGACCCGATGGCCACCCAAGCCCTGTCCCAGCGGCGCCGCGCCGCCTACGCCGTGCTGTCGCCGCTGCTGGAGGAAGACGCCCTGCTCGACGCGCTGCGCATGCAGCACCAGTCGATGCGCGGCGAGTCGGTGTCGGACATCATCGGCTACATCGACCAGGTGGCCGCGCGCCACGACATCGACGCCGCCAGCCGCAAGAAGCTCTACGAGGCCTACTACAAGGCGCTGAAGCTGCCCGAGAACGAGCTGCCGATGGACCCCTGGCCGCTGATGCAGATCGGCTCGGCGCCCGCGCCGACCGCCGCCCCGCCCACCTCACCGGACCGGGCGGTCTGTGCCGAACTGCTGCGCAGTGCGCTGGCCGATGTGCAGCGCAGCCATGTGAGAGCGCTGTCGGACCTGCGCAGTGGCGCACTGGAGCAACTGGACCAGGGCCGGCTGTCGCAGCCCGTGCGCAAGCAGGTGCGCGACGCCTGGAACCAGCCGATGCAGTCCACCTGGGTGATCGAAGGAACGCCCCAGGAACTGTCGCAGCTGGTGCACCAGTTCTATGTGGCGATGTGCGAGGCGCTCGGCCCGGTGGACGCGGACCAGGTGCTCACCCGGGCCGTCCGTGCCGCCGACCAGATCCCGCAGGCCCGTCAGTTTTCGCCCCGACAACTGATCTGACCTGCGGTGTGGGCGTCAGCCCATGCGCCCGAGGATCTCGGCGGCTTCCGCCGAGTGGCGCCCGGAGCCCTCGCGCACCACGGCCTGCAGCATCACGCGGGCATCCTCCGTGCGGCCCACTTCGATGCTCGCGCGGGCGATCTCGAGCTTGATGGCCGCCTGCTCGGCGAGGCGGCTCACGTCCACCTCGTCATCCGACGCGGTTTCGCTGCGCACCAGCTGGGTGGCGGCCTGCGAGGTTTCCATCGAACGGGCCATCTCGGCCGCGGCGTTCGAGATGTCGAACACCCGCGGACCACCGGTGCGGGTGGCGCTCAGGGAGTTGGTGAACTCCTGCGGCGTGTCCGGCTGGAAGCCGGCGCGCCGGCGACGCCACAGGATCACGCCCCCCGCCAGACCCCCCAGCGCGAGCAGCCAGGGCAGCACCCGCGGCACCGAGGAGCCACCACCGGGGGTTGCTGCTGCACTGGCCGCGTCCGAGGCACTGTCGGCCGGCACTGGAACCGGCTCCGGCGTCGGCGCGGACGTCGGGGCCGAGGCCACCGGTGCTGGCACTGGCACTGGCACTGGCACTGGCACTGGCACTGGCACTGGCACTGGCACTGGCACTGGCACTGGCACTGGCACTGGCACTGGCGCAGGGGCAGGCGTGGGTGAAGAAGCCGGCTGCTTGACCGGAGGCGGCGGCGCAGGGACCGGCGCGGATGCAGGCATCACCGGGGCCGGGGCCGGCGCCACCGCAGGCGGCGCGGACGCTGGCGGCGCTGGCGGCGCGGGCGGGGCCACAGGCGGCGCGGACGGCCCCTGGCGCACCAGCACCGGCAGCGGTGCCAGCACCTGGCCACCGCGCATCGCCTTCAGATGGTCCGCCACCAGCGTGACCGCGCCTGCACGGTCCTCCGCCAGCACCTCGTCACGTCCGGGCAGCACCAGTGGCACACCCCGGCGCAGGCGGTGGATGTTGCCCTTGACGAAGGCTTCCGGATTGCGGCGCAGCACGGCCACCATGACCTGCTGGCGGGTTGCCCCCAGGGCCGGGGCCAGGTGCCCGGCGATGTCCCAGAGATTGTCCTGCTCCACCGTCGTGCGCGAGCTGGACGCGGCAGGCGTGCCAGTACCCGCAGGCGCGGCCGCCGTCTGGGCCAGGACCGGTCCGACCGTCAGGGCCAGCGCCAGGGAGAGAAGGTGACGCTTCAGGGGGGGTGGCAACATGTCCGTTTTCACACCATCAAGGTGTCCATCAGGTCGATCATGAATTCGGTGTCTTCCTGATCCTGCTTGTCCCAGCCACTCAGACCCAGCGCCTGCAAGGTGGCCCGGCCATCCGAGCCCGGCTCGGCCATGCCCAGCACCAGCGTCTGCAGCGACTCGCGCAGTTCGGCGCAGCGCGGCCCGACCAGCAGCACGTGGTGCACCAGGCTGATCTGGCTGGTCATCACCGGGCGCAGCTGGCGGCGGATCGGGGCGCTCAGATCATCGAACGCCTCCTTGAGGAAGAAACCGCAATCGGCCTTGCCCTGAAGCAAGGTTCGGGCGAGCACGACGTAGGTCGAGACCTGCTGCGTCTGCGTGTTGTCGCGGGTCAGATCGGCCGATTCCAGCAGGATCATGCCGATCAGGTTGACGTCCGGATCGCGGGTCACCGCCAGGCGCAGACCGGGCTGCAGTTCCTCGACCGACTGCACGGGCGAGTCCACCGGCACGGCGATCACCACCTCGTCGGCCTTGTCGCGCGGCGCGGCAATGGCCACGAAGCCCTTCTCGCGCACCAGCATGGCCGCGTCGTAGGGATTGGCGTAGATCAGGTCGACCTTGTCGGCGGCGATCGCCTGGCGCTGGGCCGAGAAGTCCTCGTACAGCTCCAGGTGGATGCGCACGCCGAGCTTGCGCTGCAGCCAGGTGTTGAAGACATACCAGCCGGCGATGTGCTCGGGCGAAAAGTCGGGGCTGACGGTCAGTTCCAGGGTCACTTCAGCTCCTCGGCGCGCATCCGCGCGTACAGCGCGGTGTATTCCTTGACCTTGGCACGCGACGGCTTGCGGCGCACCGACGTGTACCCGACAACGCGGCCGTCGCGCACATTGGGGATCGCGGTGGCGAAGACCCAGTAGTGGGCGCCGTCCTTGCGCAGATTCTGCACATAGCCCTGCCACTTGCTGCCGCGACCGACCGTGTCCCACAGGTCCCGGAACGCCGCTGCGGGCATGTCCGGGTGGCGCAGGATGCAGTGGTTCTCGCCGATCAGCTCGTCCCGCTCGTAACCCGACATGTCCACGAAGGCCTGGTTGGCGTGCGTGATGGTCCCGGTGGGATCGGTGCGCGAGACGATCAGCTTGCCGTCCGGATAAGGGACCTCCTCGTCGACCACCAGCACGCGCCGGGTGCGGCCATCGAAGTAGCTGAGCGTCAGTTCGCGCGGCGTCGCCGTCGGGACCAGGTCAGCCTCTCTCATATCGGTCATCATCGATTTCCCTCGATCTCGACAGACCGATCAGATGACCTTGCTGATGGCGTCCGCAGCCCGCTTGACGTCGAGGAAGATCAGGCCCAGGCGCGAATTCGGCTTGCACAGCGCCGTCAGCACCGAGTCGCGGCCGGCGTAGGTCATCAGCACATAGCCCTTGGCGCCCTTGACCAGCACCTGCTCCAGCTCGCCGCGGGCGAGTTCGCGCGACGTGCGGTCACCCAGCGACAGCATGGCGGCGCTCATCGCACCGACGCGGTCCTCGTCCATGCCGGCGGGCAGCATGGAGGCCATCATCAGACCGTCGGTGGACAGCACGGCCGAGGCTTCGATGTCGGCGGTGGATCCGTTGAGTTCGCTCAGGATCGAGTTCAGCAGGTCTTCACGCATGGAGCAGTTCCTTCGAGAGAAAAATGGAGATCGGGGAGTGAGGGAAGAGGGTCAGCAAGCAGGACGCAGCGCAGCTGCAGCACCAGGCCTCAGATGGCCGTGTTGCCGTAGCGCACACCCAGGGTCCACACCAGCGTGGTGAAGGCTTCCTGGTTGAAACGCGGCAGTCCGTTGACGATCAGGATGAAGTAGTCGTCGCCGAAGTACAGGGGCCAGAAACCGACCTCGCAGTAGCCCGCAGCGTTCACCATGCCCCAGCCGTCGCTGCGCAGGCGCATGTTGCCGTGCAGCAGGCGGGCATGGCGCTCGTGGACGCTGGCCAGGTCACCGCCGAGGGCGGCGAGTTCTTCGGCCGTCTCGTGCGCGAAGCCGGCGGTGCCCAGGTACAGGCCGCGCTTGTCGGCCAGAATCGCCTTGCCTTCGTCGGAGAGCTGGGTCAGCAGCGGCGGCAGCATCGCCTCGATCGAGTCGGGCGGTACCTCCACGTGCATCGGCAGGCCCTGCACGAAGCCGGAGGACTGCAGGCGGTAGATGAATTCCAGCGCGTCCTGCTGGCTCATCGACATCCAGTCCTGCACCAGGTCGGCGGTCAGCCGCGGCGTCTCGGATTCGCGCAGCAGCCGCTGCAGGAACAGCCGCGCCGGGTCGCGGGTGGGCCGGCTGGCGGCGTAGTAGGCACCCGCCGGCGTCGGGTGGAGGTAGAACTCGCCGGTGAGCGTGTAGTGGTCCATGGATGGCGCGGTGGTCCCGGGGTCAGAGGGTCGGATCGATCTGGAGCAGCAGCGCCTCGATCAGCGTCGAGACATCGGTGCGCTGGCGGGCGTCCACCTCGAAGATGGGCGCGGACACGTCCAGCTCGGCCAGCTGGCGCACGTACTCGTCGATGGTGGGCGTCGGGCGGGCATCCATCTGCGTCACGCCGATCACGAGCCGGGTGCCGTCGATGAACTCCTTGAACGCCTTGATGTAGAAGCGCATGTCCTCGAAGGGGGTCGGGCGCGTGTTGTCCAGCAGCAGCACCAGGCCGATGCCGCCCTTGGTCAGGATGTCCCACATGAAGTCGAAGCGCTCCTGGCCGGGCGTGCCGTACAGGTGCACCTTCTCCTTCGGGCCCAGACGGATCATTCCGTAGTCCATGGCCACGGTGGTGGCGGACTTGCGCTTCTGGGTCATGTCCGACGCATGTTCGTCGGTGCGGATCGGCTCGATGTCGCTGATCGAGGCGATGGCCGTGGTCTTGCCTGCACCGACAGGGCCGGTGAAGATGATTTTGTGATCGGTTTGGGCCATGTTGCTTATCAGGCTTATTTGTTCAGCCAACCGAACAAGCGGGTCAGCAGACCGCGGTTGTTCTTGGTCTTGCGCTGCGCCCTGCGGACCTGCGCGCCATCCTCCGTGATCAGGTCCAGCGCCAGTGCCGCGTTGTAGAACGCAAACACATGCCGCTGGGCGATCTTGAGCGTCTGGGCTGTCTCCAGCAGCCCAGCGCCCTTGGTGGTCCAGAGTGCCGCGATGCGCAGCGCGTGCGGCGTGCGGTGCAGCCGTGTCAGGTTGGGCCACTGCTTCAGGTAGACCGGGGCCACCGGATCCACACCGACCGGCAGACGGCCCGCCGAGGTTTCCAGCGCGGTCTGCCACAGCACATGGTCCAGCCGCTGCACGAGCGCCTTCTGCTCCAGCGTGCCCTGCAGATCGGCGAACTCCTGGCGGCTGAAGGCACGTGTCTTCGGGCGCTTGTCGAGCGGCTGGTTCACCAGACCGGCGAATTGCTCGGCGGTGAATTCGCAGTAGATCAGGTTGGTCGTGCCATCGACGGTGATGCGGCCGGCCGGGCTGTCCAGGTGCGTGGGCACCTGCCACTTGCAGCTGACGAGGTAGGCGTCCTTGAGCACGCCCACCAGATGCTGGGCCGGGTCGTAGCGCAGGCCCGCGTCCGCCAGCTGCGCGGCCTCGGTCACGTCCGCGCGCAGGCCGCAGTAGCGGGCCTCGTCGACCAGCTCTTCGGGCCGGGGGCGGCGGTGGCCGTGGGCGTCATGCACCGGGGCCGACACGGCCGGTGCCGGTGCCGGCGCGGGCGCAGGGGCGGCCGGTGCCGGGGCTGGCGCCGGTTTGGGCGCGGGAGCCGGGGCGGGCTTGACCACCGGTTTCACCGCTGGCGGTGCCACCGGCGCGGGCGCAGCAACGGGCGCAGGCACCGGAGCCGGCACCGGAGCCGGCGCAGGAGCGGCGACCACAGGCGCGGCCACGGGTGTTGGTGCGGGTGCAGCCGGTACCGGGGCAGCCACGGACACCGGCGCAGGGGCTGGTGCAGGCATCGGCACCGGGACCACCACCGGCGCCGGCGCAGCCTTGCCGAAGAACCGGCGAATCAGCCCGCCCAGTCCGCTGCTGGGTGGGGGCGGCGGCACCGGCCGGACCGCCGGGGCCACGGCGGCAACGGGTGTGACCGGACGCGGTGCCGGTGCCGGGCTTTCTGTCCAGGTGGACGGCTCCGCGACGATCGACGCCGGCGCGGCCGCAACGACCGCCGCAGCCACTGGCACGGCCACCACCGGCTCCGGCGCCGGGGCGGGCACAGGCGCCGGGGTCGGCGCGACCGCGACCGGGCTGTTCCAGCGCCGCGTGCGCAACTCCGCCGCCGCCGCCAGCAGGGCCGCGGGCGTCACGGGCTTCTGCACCCAGATGGCCGACGGAACGTCCTGGGACTGGGTCGACAGCGCGATGCCCGGACCACCGCGGCGGGCATGCCACGCGTCCCAGTGCTGGCGCGATTCAAGCGTGTCGAAGTCGAAGATGGCCACTTCGGCCGCGTCTTCGCTCGAGGGCGCGAAGCTGCTGCGCCCAGTGCTGGAAAAGAAGAAATCCAGCACCGCCTGGGTGCGTGGGGGCAAAGACAGAAGGACTACCTTCAATCGGGTATGCAGCTTGGTGGCTTCCACTGACTACAGGCTCAAGGTCATAGATCGATCGGCGGGGGTATCTGCTCGAAACGCCGGACAGCGTCTCAAGACCACCCCGAAGGCAGCGCGCCGTGGCGGGCCACGAGCTTGTCGGCCATCTCGGCCTTGCCTGCGTCGTCCCGACTGTGCTGGTAGATCGCCAGCAACTCGCGGTTGACCTCTTCGTTGTCGGGTTCATCCAGCAGCGCGACCTCAAGCATGCCACGCGCGCCAGCCAGGTCGCCGTATTCAAGTAACGACATGGCTTGCTGGAAAGGTGTCTCCTGCGCGACCTCGCGGCGTTGTAATCCCACCATGTTCAGCGAGCCCAGCACCGCAGTGTCCAGCACCGACCAGCGCTGGGTCGGCAACTGGGCCCCGCGCGGCAGCTCGGTATCGAGGTGGGTGCGCAGGAAATGCGCGTCGTCCGGATCGAGCCAGGGCATGGCCTGCTCCAGCAATTGCCGGCGCAGCGAGCGCCCGCGGTCGCCGAGCGCCAGGAACAGGTCCACCAGCGCCCCGAAGGCACGGTCGGTCAGCGGCGGGCGGCTGGCCAGCAGCACCCGGCGCGTGTGGGCTTCGATGTCGAGTGGATCCCGCGCGATCTGCGTCGAGAAATGGCGCCAGGCATCGTGCACATCCGTGCTCGACGGGCAGTCCAGACGCCCTGCGCGGGCGAACACGAACATGGGGTCCGACCCCCCGGTCACCGACTGAACACCGTTCATTGAATTGCACCCGCCATCTTGTGTTTGACGAGATGGCCCTCGACCACCGCGCCCTTCTCTATCTCGATCGCCCCGTAGTGCACATCCCCGGCCACCTGGGCGCTGATGCGCAGATCGACCAGTCCGCTGGCATACACCGCCCCCAGCACCCGGCCGAACACGATCAGGTGCGACACCCGGACATCCCCCGCCACACTGCCCCCGTCACCGATCACCAGTGTCCCTGGATTGACGGAAGACACGATGACATCGCCCTCGACGTGACCGTCGATGCGCAAGCCGCCCGCGAACGTCAGATCACCCGTCACGGTGGTGCCAGAGCCCACCAGACAGTCGATGTGCTCCTGCACGGGGTCGCCCCGTTGTTTCGTACGGCCGAAGCGCATGGTGCGGTGCCCCCATCGTGGCTGCTGCTGAGCGTTTTGTGACCAGTTCGACCAATTCATATCGGCAACTTCATCCAGGACTGCAGAGGTTCGGATCAACAGGCTGCGCGAGGAGGCCGATGCACTTTGGTTCAATCGATGGTAACCATATGCACCGGGCGTCCGGCACTGGTACCGACCGGTGCCCCGTGAACCGGGGAAACCAAGCCGCGAAAATTCGCGCCCACCCGCCTAGCACAACTGAAAGGTCATTCCCCGGAATTGGAAAAATCGATATTTTCAAAAATGCATCAAATCCCACACACGGCCCCGATTTGAACATGGCCAGCAGTGCAATTCGTTCACCAGTGGCTCACAAATTGAGCCTTGCCGTCACTTTTACTACCGTTGGTCACGATTTGGTACTGCATGGATCCGCCAACGAACCCGTTTAGTTCTTTTGACGCGAACGCCAGCGCAGCAGCGTCCGGCACGTGCTGGCCCCCAGCCGCTAAAATCCCGATCGCGGCCCCTGGATCTACACCACGCAGCGCTGCGCCTCCTCTTCGCCCGATGGCGAGACGTTCCTGCCCGCTCCAGCCGAGGCAGGCACAGGCGTTCGTGCACAGGCAGATTCCGGCGGATTTCCCCGAACCCCCTGCCCTGACTGCGACGACTGCCATGTCCACCGATACCGATCTCCCGACCACCGCCACGCCCGACAAGGCGCCCGTGCCCGCCGGCAAGAAGGTCTACATCCGCACCTTCGGCTGCCAGATGAACGAGTACGACTCGGACAAGATGTCCGACGTGATGCACGCCGCCGAGGGCTACACCCCGACCAACGACCCCGAAGAGGCCGACCTGATCCTGTTCAACACCTGCTCGGTGCGCGAGAAGGCGCAGGAGAAGGTGTTCAGCGACCTCGGCCGCGTGCGCCACCTGAAGGCCAAGGGCGTGATGATCGGCGTGGGGGGCTGCGTGGCGAGCCAGGAAGGCGCGGCCATCATCGAGCGCGCGCCCTATGTGGACGTGGTGTTCGGCCCGCAGACGCTGCACCGCCTGCCGCAGCTGCTGGAACAGCGCAAGAGGCTGGGCCGCCAGCAGGTGGACATCAGCTTCCCCGAGATCGAGAAGTTCGACCACCTGCCGCCGGCTCGCGTGGATGGCGCCTCGGCGTTTGTCTCGATCATGGAAGGCTGCTCGAAGTACTGCTCGTACTGCGTCGTGCCCTACACGCGCGGCGAGGAGTTCAGCCGGCCGTTCGAGGAGGTGCTGACCGAGGTGGCCGGGCTCGCCGACCAAGGGGTCAAGGAAGTGACGCTGCTCGGCCAGAACGTCAACGCCTACCGCGGCAAAATGGGCGGCACGGCCGAGATCGCCGACTTCGCGATGCTCATCGAGTACGTCGCCGAGATCCCCGGCATCCAGCGCATCCGCTACACCACCAGCCACCCGAACGAGTTCACGCAGCGCCTGGTCGACGTCTATGCCAAGGTGCCGCAGCTCGTGAACCACCTGCACCTGCCCGTGCAGCACGGCAGCGACCGCATCCTGTCGGGCATGAAGCGCGGCTACACCGTGCTGGAATACAAGAGCACGATCCGCAAGATCCGCGCGGTGCGCCCGGACATCAGCATCTCCACCGACTTCATCGTCGGCTTCCCCGGCGAGACCGACGACGACCACGCCCGCACGATGAAGCTGATCGAGGACATCGGCTTCGATTCGAGCTTCAGCTTCATCTTCAGCCCGCGCCCCGGCACGCCGGCCGCTGCGCTGCACGACGACACGCCGGCCGACGTGAAGCTCAAGCGCCTGCAGCACCTGCAGGCGACGATCGAGGAGAACGTGCGCCGCATCAGCGCCAGCCGCGTCGGCACCGTGCAGCGCATCCTGGTGGAAGGCCCGAGCCGCAAGGACCCGACCGAGCTGATGGGCCGCACCGAGTGCAACCGCATCGTCAACTTCCCCGGCGGGCCGAACCCGGCGCGGCTGGTGGGTCAGATGCTGGACGTGAACATCGTCAGCGCCATGCCGCACTCGCTGCGCGGCGAGGTGCTCACTGCCGGCTGAGGGAACCCGGCGACCGCCAGCCGCGGTACCGGGTCGAGAGCGCCAGCGCGCCGCTGCGGTCGTTGGCCGTCACCGTGTCGGCGTGCTTGTAGCCCCGGCTCAGCAGGTGCTGCGCCTGCCAGGCATGGGCGCGCAGGCCGAACACCAGATGGCTGGCGACCACGGCCAGACCCAGGACCGCTGAGCGCACCACCAGTCCGGCGGCCTCGGTCAGCACGTAGAGCAGCAGCAGGCCGATCACCTCCCCGGCACCCTGCCACCACAGCTTGCGGGCAAACGCCCAGACACAGCCCTGGAAGAAGGCCGGCCAGGACCAGCCCGGCCGGATGCTCTCGAGTTCGCCCGAGGGATGCCTGTACACCTTGAATTGCCGCACGTGCCGCTCCTGCCCTGGTGGATGATCGATCGGCCGTTCGATGGGGAGACGGCTCGTCAAACGTTCCATGTTAGCCACGGCCCCTGTCCGTGACACCCCTCAATCGGGTAGGTCGGACCGCTGGAATCCGAGACTTTGTTCGCGGTCTGTCCGCCTCGTCGCCATCAGATCGCAGGTGACAGCGCCCTGGCCACTTCATGGGGAAAATCACGACTCCAGCCCACTTGACGAAACGCCAGCATGACGACCGCACCCCTCCCTGATGGCCTGACCCTGCTGGAGCGCGGCTGGCTCTCCGCCAACAACATCGTGCTGCACGGCGCCCCAGGCGAAGGGGCCACCGTCGTCGACACCGGCCACAGCGTGCACGCCGCGCAGACCGTGGCCCTGGTGGCACACGCGCTGGGCGACGAGCCGCTCGCCCGCATCGTCAACACCCACCTGCACTCCGACCACTGCGGCGGCAACGCGGCGCTGCAGGCGGCCCATGGGGCGAGCCTCTGGATTCCGCCAGGCCAAGCCGACGCCGTCACCCGCTGGGATCTGGACGACCTCACCTACCGCATCACCGGACAGCGCTGCGACCGCTTCCGGCACGACGGGGTGCTGCGACCAGGCGAGGTGCTGCGGGTGGGTCGGCGGTGCTGGGACGTGCTGGCCGCGCCGGGCCACGACCCGGCCTCGATCATGCTGTTCGACGCGGAGGCCGGGGTGCTCGTCTCCGCGGACGCGCTCTGGCACAACGGCTTCGGCGTGGTCTTCCCCGAACTGGACGGCATCGACGCCTTCGACGAGGTGGCGGCCGTGCTCGACCTGATCGGGCAGCTGGATGTCCGCCTGGTCATCCCCGGCCACGGCGGCGCCTTCACCGACGTGGGTCCGGCGCTGCAGCGTGCGCGGCTGCGACTGGCGAAATTTGTCGCCAATCCGGCCATGCACGCCCGGCACGCCGCCAAGGTGCTGCTGAAGTACCACCTGATGGAAGTGGGCTGGCAGGCGCTGGAGGACCTGCTGGACTGGGTAGAGCACACCCCGCTGGTCGTCACGACCCTCGAACGGGCCGGATTCACGGGATCGCGGCGTGCCAGCGGCGAATTGCTGCTGGCCGAGCTGGTGGCGCTGGGCGCGCTGCGGATCGAGGAGGGCATCGTCCGCGACGTCGCCTGACCGGGCAGCTGGCCGATTCAGCCGGCCCGGAGGCCTCGCGTTTCCAGCTTTTTCACTTGCAAGGGCTCGAAAACGGTAACTGTTGCCATCGTGCGGCTCAAACCCCGACATCTCGGCGTACTTCTGTTGAAATACAGCGTCATGGAAGAGCGCCCACAAGCTCTCGACGTCTCGAAGACCTGCCGCTTCCGCGAACGCAGGCAGCTCATGCAGTACAGGGAGGATCCATGGATCAATTGCGCGCGATGCGGGTCTTCGCCCGCGTCATCGACGAGGGGAGTTTCGCGGGCGCCGCCCGTGCCCTCGATCTGGCCCCCGCGGTCGTCACCCGGCTGATCGCGGAACTCGAAGAACACCTCGGTGCACGCCTCATCCAACGCACCACCCGCAGCCTGGCGCTCAGCGTGGCCGGCGAGCGCTACCTGGAGCGGGTGCGGCACATCCTGGCCGATCTCGACGAGGCCGAGGCGCAGGTGCAGTCGGTCTCGGAGTCCCCACAGGGGCACCTGCGGGTGATGGTGCCCTCGGCCTTCGCAGTGCACCAGCTCGCCAAGCACCTGCCCGCCTTCCACGCCGAGTACCCGCAGGTCACGCTCTCGCTCACCTCCACCATCGAGTTCAGTGGCCCGGACGACCGCCACGACATCACCGTGATGGCACTGCGCGACGCCCCGGAAGGCGACTTCATCGCCCGCCGACTCGCGCGCAGCGAGGTCATCCTGTGCGCCGCCCCGGGCTACCTCGAGCGCGCCGGCCGACCCGACACGCCCCAGGCGCTGGAGCAGCACCACCTGCTGCTGCCGCCCACGTCCATGGTGCAACGCGACGTCACTTTCGTGCACGAGGATGGCCGCACGGCCGTCCGCGTGAGCCCGCCACGCCGGCCGCTGCTGACGACAGCCCACACGGACACGCTCTACGCCTCGGCGCTGGCCGGGCTGGGCATCGCCGGGCTGATGTCGCTGGTGGTGGAGGATGCCTTGCAGGAGGGCGCGCTGGAGCGCGTGCTGCCCGGCTGGCACGCGATGAGCTTCGGACTCTGGCTGACGATGCCCACCCGCAAGCATGTGCCGGCGCGCACGCGAGCCTTCTGGGACTTCCTGCTGCGCACCTTCGGCGGCGAGGACCGCGACCCCTGGCAGGCCCACCCGCGCTGCAGCGGGGTGACCTCAGCCGGCTGAAGCGCCCCGGCGGCGTGGCCCGAACGCCGTCCACCACAGCGCCAGCGCGGTGCCCACGACCTGGGCGCCGTAGGTGAGCATCCGTCCGTCGCGTCCGAGCCACACGAGGAAGATGATCTGGATCAAGACTGCGACACCGGCCGCCGGCAGCGCCAGACGGGTCCAGCGCACGGCACGCAAAGGACGCCACCATGCCAGCTTGCACAGCGACGCCGCGATCAGCGCGAGGCCGATCGGTGCGAGCAGGAAGTTGAACAAATGCCAGATTGCGTCGAGCGGACCCATGGATTCCCGTTGAAGGCTGTGGAAGTGGAAAAAGCGGGCTGTGTGGACGAAGGCGCGGAATCTTACAATCGCGCCATGAGCGTCTTTGCCCTCAGCTTGAACCACCACACCGCGCCGGTCGACCTGCGCGGTCGTTTTGCGTTCACGCTGGAGCAGATTCCGGCCGCCCTGCATGGATTGCGCGACGGCCTGCACCGCGGCGCGCCGGAAGCCGCGCTGCTGTCCACCTGCAACCGCACCGAGCTGTACATCGCCGCCGGCCCCGGCGACAGCCGCGCGCTGGTACGCCCCACGCTCGAATGGCTGGCCGCCCACGGCAAGGTTTCGGCCGACGAACTGTTGCGCCACACCCATGTGCTGGAGCGCCAGGAAGCCGCGCGCCACGCATTCCGTGTCGCCTCGGGGCTGGACTCGATGGTGCTCGGCGAAGCGCAGATCCTCGGCCAGATGAAGCAGGCCGTGCGCGAGGCCGACACCGCAGGCACGCTCGGCACGACGCTGCACCAGCTCTTCCAGCGCTCCTTCTCGGTCGCCAAGGAAGTGCGCACCTCCACCGAGATCGGCGCGCACTCGATCAGCATGGCCGCCGCCGCCGTCCGGCTGGCGGGCCAGTTGTTCGAGGACCTGAGCAAGATCCGCATCCTCTTCGTCGGCGCGGGCGAGATGATCGAACTCGCCGCGACCCACTTCGCCGCCAAGGCCCCCAGGCACATCACCATCGCCAACCGCACGCTGGAGCGCGGCGAGAAGCTGGCCAGCCAGTTCGGCGCCGAGGTGATGCGCCTGTCGGACCTGCCGGCGCGGCTGCACGAGTTCGACGCCGTCATCTCCTGCACCGCCAGCACGCTGCCGCTGATCGGGCTGGGTGCCGTGGAGCGCGCGCTGAAGGCCCGCCGCCGCCGCCCGATCTTCATGGTCGATCTGGCGGTGCCGCGCGACATCGAGCCCGAGGTGGCGCAGCTCGACGACGTCTACCTCTACACCGTCGACGACCTGTCCGCCGTGGTGCAGACCGCGGGTGAAAAGCGCCAGGCGGCTGTCGCGCAGGCCGAGGCGATCATCGAATCCGGCGTGCAGAACTTCGTCCACTGGCTCGACCAGCGTGCCACCGTGCCGCTGATCCAGGCCGTCAACGCCCAGGCCGAACACTGGCGCCAGATCGAAGTGGCGCGCGCCCGCAAGCTGCTCGCCAAGGGCGCGTCCCCCGACGACGCGCTCGAAGCGCTGGCGCGCAGCCTGACCCAGAAGATGCTGCACGGCGCCCTCGCCGAGCTGCACAACGCCGACCCCCAGCAGCGCGCGCGGATGATCGAGGCGGTGACGCGGCTCTTCCTGCGCGGCGACAACGCCCCCCGATGACCCCGTTCCTGCGCCTGCAACTCGACCGCCAGCTCGTCCGCCTCTCCGAAATCGACGCCGCGCTGGCCGATCCGCAGGTCGTCTCCGACATCAACCGCCTGCGTGCGCTGAACCGCGAACACGCCCGCGTCTCGGGGCTGACCGAGCGCTGGACGCGGCTGCAGCAGCGCGAACGCGACCTGTCCGACGCCCGGCAGATGCTCGACGACCCCGAGATGGCCGACATGGCGAGCGACGAGATCGCCGCCGCCGAGACCGACATCGCCACCATCGACGCCGAGCTGCAGACCGCCCTGCTCCCCCGCGACGCCGACGACGACCGCAACGCCTTCCTGGAAATCCGCGCGGGCACCGGCGGCGACGAATCCGCGCTGTTCGCGGGCGACCTGCTGCGCATGTACCTGCGCCACGCCGAGCGGCAGGGGTGGAAGACCGAGATCATGTCCGCCAGCGACTCGGACCTGGGCGGCTACAAGGAAGTCGTCGTGCGCATCGAGGGCGACGCGGTCTACGAGGCGCTGAAGTTCGAGTCCGGCGGTCACCGCGTGCAGCGCGTACCCGCCACCGAGACGCAGGGCCGCATCCACACCAGCGCCTGCACGGTGGCGGTGCTGCCCGAGCCGGACGAGGCCGAGGAAGTGACGCTGAACCCGGCCGATCTGCGCATCGACACCTACCGCGCCAGCGGCGCCGGCGGGCAGCACATCAACAAGACCGACTCGGCGGTGCGCGTGACGCACATCCCCACCGGCCTCGTCGCCGAGTGCCAGGACGACCGCAGCCAGCACCGCAACAAGGCCAAGGCGCTGGCCGTGCTCGGCGCCCGCCTGCGCGACAAGGACCGGCTGGAGCGTCAGGCCAAGGACGCCGCCACCCGCAAGGGCCTGATCGGCTCCGGCGACCGCAGCGACCGCATCCGCACCTACAACTTCCCCCAAGGCCGCCTGACCGACCACCGCATCAACCTGACGCTCTACAAGCTCGGCGCGGTGATGGAGGGTGAGCTGGACGATGTGATCGCCGCGCTCAAGGCCGCCCGCGCCGCGGAACTGCTGGCCGAGATGGAAGCGCAGGGATGAAGGTTGCCGAGGCGCTGGCGCTCGCCCGCACGCACGGCCTGCCGCGCAGCGACGCGAACGTGCTGCTCGGCGCGCTGCTCGACCGCTCGCGCACCTGGCTGCTCACCCACGACGATGCGCCGCTCGACGCCACGCAGCAGGCCCGCTGGCAGGACTGGCTCGCCCGCCGCGCCGAGGGCGTGCCCGTGGCCTACCTGACCGGGCAGCACGAGTTCCACGGCCTGCTGCTGCATGTCACCCCCGACGTGCTCGACCCGCGGCCGGACACCGAAACGCTGGTGGACTGGGCGCTGGCGCTGATCGCGACGCGGCCGCCTGGCGCGGCGGTAGTCGATCTGGGCACGGGCAGCGGCGCCATCGCGCTGGCGATCCGGCACCGGCAGCCGGACGCCGTGGTCAGCGCCGTCGACCTCAGCCCCGCCGCGCTGGCCGTCGCGCAGGCCAATGGCGAGCGGCTCGGGCTGCCGGTGCGCTGGCGGCTGGGGGCGTGGTTCGCGCCGGTCGAAGGTGAACGCTTTGACCTCGTCGTCAGCAACCCGCCCTACATCGCCGAGGGCGACGCGCACCTGCCCGCGCTGCGCCACGAACCGACGCTGGCGCTGACCTCGGGCGCCGACGGGCTGGACGCGATCCGGCAGCTCATCGCCGACGCCCCCGCCCACCTGCAGCCCGACGGCTGGCTGCTGCTGGAACATGGCCACGACCAGGGTCCGGCCGTGGCCGCGCTGCTGACCCAGGCCGGCTGGCGCGCCACGGACCGGCGCGACGACCTCGCCGGCCACTGGCGTTGTACCGGCGCCATGCGGCCCACTGCGTGAGCCACTGAAAAGCACAAATCCTCCCGCCATTCCGCGCCAGCGGACACCCGGCAGCAGGACCTGTCCCAAGGTCGCAAACACACGCGGAGAGACGGGCGTAGCATGGACTTCAACGGCGATTCAACAAGCCCGCGCCGACTGGAGGACACCATGGACCGCACCGCACACACCCTGTCTCTTGCCCTGCTGGCGCTCTGCAGCATGGCCGCCGCAGGCACAGCCTTGGCAGCGGCAGCGGGACCGACCAGCATCGAGGACCTTGTGGGGCAACAACAAGGCCTGCGCCTGCCTGCAGGGTCGATCCGGAGTTTCGCCAGCCCTCTGCGCTGGCAGCTGGTCGGCGACTACTACTTCGCGCCCAGCCTGGGCCTGCGGGCCACCGGGGGTCTGCAAGCCGGCGTGACCGGCAACCACGATGTCCGGCTCGGAACCACCCGACAGCGCGCCACGCCCTACGTCGGCCTCGGCTACAGCACCGGCGGCGTCAGCGCCAACCGCTGGGGTGGCTGGGGGCTGTCGGCCGACATCGGTGTGCAGGCGCATGGCAGCGATCTGACGCTGGGGCACGCGCTGGAAAGCCCGGCCGGCGTCGGCGAGCTGATCCGCGAATTGCGCCTGACGCCGGTGCTGCAGCTGGGCGTGTCGTACGCGTTCTGAGGCCATCGGCTGGCGATTTCAGTGGGTCTGATGGCGGCAAGTGCCCTGACCGCGGCCCGGGCACGCGCTTTGCCGTATAAATCGGGGTTGTTCCTGCATTCCACCAACCGATCCTCCCTCTCCCCCTTCTGCACCATGTCCACACAGCAACGCATCGACCAACTCGTCAAGGGCAACCCCGTCGTCCTGTTCATGAAGGGCACGGCCCAGTTCCCGCAGTGCGGCTTCTCCGGCCGTGCGATCCAGATCCTCAAGGCCTGCGGCGTCGGTCCGCTCACCACGGTCAACGTGCTGGAAGACCCGGAAATCCGCCAGGGCATCAAGGACTACGCCAACTGGCCCACCATCCCGCAGCTCTACATCGGCGGCCAGTTCGTCGGTGGCTCGGACATCATGATGGAGATGTACGAAGCGGGCGAGCTGCAGGAGCTGGTGCAGTCCGTCAAGCCGGCGGCCTGAGCGCTTGCCCTTGACAGCCCCTGTGCCTGAGGTGCCCCAGCGCCTCGTCGTCGGCATCACCGGCGCCTCGGGCGCGGCGTATGGCGTGCGGCTGCTGGAGCGCGCCCGCGATCTTGGAGTCGAGACGCATCTGGTGGTGACGCCGTCCGGCGTGCTCAACGTCCACCACGAATGCGGCCTCGACCGCCGCCAGCTCGAAGCACTGGCCACCCGCGCCCACGCCCCCGGCGAGATCGGCGCGTGCATCGCCAGCGGCAGTTTCGACACCGCCGCGATGGTGGTGGCGCCCTGCACGATGAAGACGCTGGCCGCCATCGCGCATGGCTTCGGCGACAACCTGCTCACCCGCGCCGCCGACGTGACGCTCAAGGAGCGGCGCCGCCTGATCCTGATGGTGCGCGAGACGCCGTTCAACCTGGCGCACCTGCGCAACATGACAGCGGTGACCGAGATGGGCGGCATCATCTTCCCGCCGCTGCCGGCCTTCTACCACCGGCCGCAGACCATTGCCGAGCTGGTCGACGAGACGGTCGAGCGGGTGCTGCAGCTCAGCGGCGTGCAGCGGGCCCGCCCCAAGGCCTGGGACGGGCTCTGAGCCTTCCGCCCCACGGCGGTCAGGCTGTGGGTGGCGTCACTCGTCGCGGCCGCCGAAGATGCCCAGCAGCGACAGCAGCGACTGGAACACGTTGTAGAGGCTCAGGTAGACGCTCAGCGTCGCGGTGATGTAGTTGGTCTCCTCGCCGTCCTGCACGCGCTTCAGGTCGTACAGGATGAAGGCCGAGAAGATGCCGATCGCCAGCACCGACAGCGTGATCATCAGCGCGCTCGACTGCAGGAAGACGTTGGCAATGCCCGCCACCAGCAGCATGACCATGCCGATGAACAGGAACTTGCCCATCGAGCCGAGGTCGCGCTTGATGACCGAGGACAGCGTCGCCATGCCCAGGAAGATCGTGCCCGTGCCGGCGAAGGCCATCATGATCAGGCTGGCACCGTTGGCCAGACCCAGCACCGAGCCGACCAGACGCGACAGCATCAGCCCCATGAAGAACGTGAAGGCCAGCAGCAGCGGCACGCCCGCGGCCGAGTTCTTGTTCTTCTCGATGAGGTACATGAAACCGAACGCGCCGGCCATGAACACGATGAGGCCGACCATCGGCGACATCATGCGGGCCAGACCGGTGCTGACGCCGATCCAGGCGCCGAGCACGGTGGGGATCATCGACAGCGCGAGCAGCCAGTAGGTGTTGCGCAGGACGCGGTTGCGCTCGGCGACGCTGGGCATCGCCACGGCGCCGAAGCCGCGGGTCTGGAATAGATCGGACATGGCAGGAACTCCTTGGAAGGCCAGAGGGATCGAGCGCCAGAACGGCAGGCTCGACGAACAAAACGGGGGAATGCGAAAGGACCGCAGCCCGGTGACCCGGGTGCGGGAGACCGTCAGGCGCGCCGGGATGGCGGGCGGAGCAATCCGTCGAGACAGGGCGTGGGGTGGCCTGCGTGCAGCACGGGTCGCGGCGGCAGGTGAGCACCCAGAAAGACCGCCAGCGAGGGCGTGCTGACCGGCAGCAGCGGCACGTCGGCCAGTTCGACCGTGCCGTCGGCGTCCACCATGGGCTGCGGTGCGGCCGGGCTGTGCGCGCCGGAGGGGTGTTGTGCGCAACAGTTGTCGGTCTCGACGGCGGTGACCGCGGCCCGCTCCACCAGATTCACCGCCGCCACGGCCGCCCGTGCCGTGCCGGACAGACCGGCACAGAGCAGCAGCAGCGCAGCAAACAGGGTGAACAGCAGTCGGCGGGACATGGCGGGTCGAGTGTAGCGGAGTGCCCCTTAGCGTGCAGAGGCGGTGGCCAGCGGGGGCTCGTTGTACTCCCAGCGCCGCCGCGCCGCCATCACCATGTTCGGGTACGGCGCCTGCCCGCGGCTGCCGTTGTAGCGCCCCAGCCCCAGGAACAGATCGCCCTTCTCGCGGTCGAGGTAGTGGCGCAGGATGACGCAGCCGAAGCGCAGATTGGTCTGCAGGTGGAACAGCCGGCTCACGTCCCCATCGCCGATCAGGCGCGCCCAGAACGGCATCACCTGCATGTAGCTGCGCGCGCCGACGCTGGAGATCGCGTACTTGCGGAAACCGCTTTCCACCTCGATCAGCCCGAGCACCAGTGCGGTGTCCAGCCCGGCGCGGCGGCTCTCGTACCAGACGGTCTCCAGGAACTCGCGCCGCACGTCCAGATCCGGCTTGCGCTTGACCAGCCGCGGACTCATCGCGCCGAGCCAGCGCAGGTGCGCGAGCCGGGCCTCCATCGTCGGGAAGTCGAGCCGCGGCGGCGCGCCATCGCCGGCCACCGCCGAGGCCAGCGCGGTGCGCACCGAGTCGGCCAGCGGCTCTTCCGCCTGACCGCCCGCATGCGCCGGAGGCGTCCAGCCCGTCAGGCCGACACTCCCTGCCCAGGCGAGCAGCGTGCGGCGGCGCGGGTTCATGCCTGCAAGCGGGCTTTCACGAAGGCGGCCACGTCGGTGGCGGGCACCTTGGTGGCTGCCTCGTCGCGGCGACCCTGGTATTCGAGCTGGCCTTCCTTCAGCCCACGGTCGGAGAGGACCACGCGGTGCGGCACACCGATCAGCTCCCAGTCGGCGAACATCGCGCCGGGTCGCTCGCCGCGGTCGTCGAGCATCACGTCGATCCCTGCCGCCTGCAACTCGTCGTGCAGCGCGTCAGCGGCAGCCTTCACCTCCGCAGAACGGTCATAGCCGATCGGGCAGATCGCCACCGTGAATGGGGCGATCGCGTCCGGCCAGACGATGCCGCGGGCGTCGTGCGACTGCTCGATGGCCGCGCCCAGGATGCGCGTCACGCCGATGCCGTAGCAGCCCATCTCGAAGTGCGCCGGCTTGCCGGTCTCGTCGAGGAAGGTCGCGTTCATCGCCTTGGAATACTTGGTGCCGAGGTAGAACACATGGCCGACCTCGATGCCGCGCTGGATCGCCAGCACGCCCTGCCCGTCCGGCGAGGGATCGCCCGCGACGACGTTGCGGATGTCGGCGACGAGGTCCGGCTCGGGCAGGTCGCGGCCCCAGTTCACGCCGGTCAGGTGGAAGTCGGGCTCGTTGGCGCCGCAGACGAAGTCGGCCATGTTCGCCACCGTGCGGTCGGCGATGACCTTGACCGGCTTCTTCAGGCCGATCGGACCGAGGTAGCCGGGCTTGCAGCCGAAATGGTCCTCGATCTCGGCCAGCGTGGCGAAGCGGAAACCCGCCTTCAGACCCTCGACCTTGCCGACCTTGACCTCGTTCATGTCGTGGTCGCCGCGCACCAGCAACAGCCAGACGGTGGACTTGACGATGTCGCCCTTGTCGTTGACCTCGTCGGTGGCCATGACCAGCGACTTCACCGTCTGCGCCAGCGGCAGGTCCAGCAGCACGGCCACGTCGGCGCAGGTGCTTTTGCCCGGCGTCGGCGTCTTGGCCAGTGCCTGCGTCGCCGCAGCCCGTTCCGGCGTCAGCGCCACAGCTTCGGCCAGCTCGATGTTGGCCGCGTAGTCGCTGGTCGGGCAGTAGACGATCGCGTCTTCCCCGGTGTCGGCGATGACCTGGAACTCGTGCGAGAGGTCGCCCCCGATGGCGCCGGTGTCGGCGGCCACGGCGCGGTACTGCAGCCCGAAGCGGTCGAAGATGCGCTTGTAGGCAGCGAACATCGTCTCGTAACTCTTCGCTGCCGCGGCCGGGTTGCGGTCGAAGGAGTACGCGTCCTTCATCGTGAACTCGCGCCCGCGCATGATGCCGAAGCGGGGCCGGCGCTCGTCGCGGAACTTGGTCTGGATGTGGTAGAAATTTTTCGGCAGCTGCTTGTAGCTGCGCAGCTCCTGGCGGGCGACGTCGGTGACGACCTCCTCGCTGGTCGGCTGGATGATGAAGTCGCGGCCGTGCCGGTCCTTCACGCGCATCAGCTCCGGGCCCATCTTGTCGAAGCGGCCCGTCTCCTGCCACAGCTCGGCCGGCTGCACCACCGGCATCAGCATCTCCACGGCACCCGAGCGGCCCATCTCCTCGCGGATGATGGCCTCGACCTTGCGGATCACGCGCAGGCCCATGGGCATGTAGTTGTAAATGCCTGCACCTAGCCGCTTGATCATGCCGGCTCGCATCATGAGCTTGTGGCTGACCACCTCGGCGTCGGCGGGGGCTTCTTTCTGGGTGGCGATGAAGAACTGGGAGGCTTTCATGGGGCAGGCAGCAGGCTCGGGACAGACTGGGGAGATATCACTGTTCTTGTCGGGTGATACGCGGGGTTGCGATCACCAAGCCCAGTGCAATAATGAATCCAACGTGAAAATTGGGGTCTGATTATGCTTGACCGTGAAGGCTTCCGGCCCAACGTCGGCATCGTCCTGCTCAACCAGCGGAACCAGGTGTTCTGGGGCAAACGCATCCGCACCCACTCCTGGCAGTTCCCGCAAGGTGGCATCAAGTATGGTGAATCGCCAGAGCAGGCGATGTTCCGAGAACTCCACGAAGAGGTGGGGTTGTTTCCTGAGCATGTGCGCATTCTCGCGCGCACACGTGACTGGCTGCGGTACGAGGTACCGGAGCATTTCATCCGCCGCGACGCGCGCGGCCACTACCGAGGACAGAAACAGATCTGGTTCCTGCTGCAACTGACCGGACGCGACAGCGACATGAACCTGCGCGCCTCCACGCACCCGGAGTTCGACGCCTGGCGCTGGCACGACTACTGGGTGCCGCTGGAGGTGGTGATCGAGTTCAAGCGCGACGTCTACCAGATGGCGCTCACGGAACTCGCGCGCTTCCTGCCGCCGAGGCCCAGCGGCCACGTCAACCGCTTCCTGCGCGGCGGCATGCGGGCTCGGCGTGACGGCTGCGAAGGCAGCGAGGACGGGTTCGAGGTGCACCCCCTCGCCCATGAACCCCGCGGCGCCGATGCCGCCGAGCCGCCCCGCAACGAGCAGGACCTGCTCGTCGCCAAGCTCTCAGGCAGCGTCTGAGCGCTCCCGTTCAGCCGGTGCGCGGGGCAGCCAGCGCACAGCGGCTTCCGCGCTCACCGGCCGGCTGAACAGGAAACCCTGCGCCACCTGGCAATCCAGCTCGCGCAGCAGCGCCAACTGCCCCCGCGTCTCGACCCCCTCGACCACGATGTCGAGGTC
The DNA here is from genome assembly GCF_963924895.1 of uncultured Sphaerotilus sp. NCBI lineage: Bacteria > Pseudomonadati > Pseudomonadota > Betaproteobacteria > Burkholderiales > Sphaerotilaceae > Sphaerotilus > uncultured Sphaerotilus sp. Next base: position 28,542 of record NZ_CAWURG010000021.1, on the reverse strand, counting down.
CAGCGCCCGCGACAGATTCAGGATCGAGCGCAGCACTTCCTGGTCCCGCGTCGAATGTTCGAGATCGGCGATGAAGCTGCGGTCGATCTTCAGCTCGTCCAGCGGGTAGCGCCGCAGGCAGGACAGCGAGGAGTGCCCCGTGCCGAAGTCGTCGATCGACACCCGCAGGCCCGCCTGCTTGATCTGGCGCAGCTGCTGGTGGGCGCTCTCCGGATCGGCCATCAGCGCGCTTTCGGTCAGCTCGATGACAAAGCAGGATGGGTCCAGTCCGTGTTCGGCCAGCAGCCGGGCCATCAATCCGGCCAGTCCCGGATGCCGGAACTGGGCCGCCGAGACATTGATCGACATGCGCGGCACCCGGTAGCCCGCCGCCTGCCACGCCACCGCCTGGCGACAGGCCTCGCGCGCCACCCACAGGCCGATGCCGTCGATCAGGCCATTGCGCTCGGCCACCGGGATGAAGGCCGCCGGCATCAGCCACGCGCCCCCCGGGCGCTGCCAGCGCACCAGCGGCTCGATCCCGACCACCTCGCCCGTCACCAGATGGACCTGCGGCTGGTAGAGCAGGCGCAGCTCGTCGCGCTCGATGGCCCAGCGCAGGCCCATCTCCAGCTGCAGCTGCTGGTCCATCTTCAGCTGCAGCTCGCTCGTGTAGAAGTGGTAGGTGCGCTTGCCCTTGGCCTTGGCGGCGTACATCGCCACATCGGCCACCTGCAGCAGCGCCGCGCTGTCCTGCCCATTGGCCGGGAACATGCCGACGCCCAGACTGGCCCCGACGTAGAGCACCCGGTCCGACATGGCCAGCGGCGCACCGAGCAGGTCGACCACCCGCCGCGCCATCGCCTCGGCTTCGGGCAGGCTGGTGTGCTCGATCAGCACGGCGAACTCGTCGCCCCCCAGCCGCGCCACCGTGTCGCAGCCGCGCAGGCTGTCACGCAGGCGCTGCGCGATCACCTGCAGCAACTCGTCGCCCACGGCATGCCCGAGCGTGTCGTTGATGAGCTTGAACTCGTCAAGGTCGATGAACATCACGGCCAGCTGCTCGCCGCGCTCGCTGGCGCGTCCGATGGCCTGGCGGACCCGGTCATTGAACAGGAAACGGTTGGGCAGGCCGGTCAGGTCGTCGTGGGTCGCGAGGTATTCGATGCGGCGCTGCGAGGCCTCGTAGCGGCCCGGATCGCTGTAGACGCCGATGTAGTGCTGCACGGCGCCCTGCTCGTCCGGCACGGCATTGATCGACAGGAAGGCCAGGTGCATCTGGCCGTCGCGGTGGCGGTTCCAGATCTCGCCCTGCCACCAGCCGCGGCTGTCCAGAGAGCGGTGCATCTCCTCGTAGAACGGCGCCCCGTGCTGCCCGGACGCCAGCAGCTTCGTGCGCTGGCCGACGACCTCGCGGCCCGCATAGCCGGTGTCCCGCTCGAAGGCGGCATTCACCACCTGGATCACATGGTCGGCGTCCGTGATCACCACGCTCTCGCCCGTGCGATCGAACAGCCGGGCGGCCAGCCGCATCTGCACCTCGGCCTGCCGGTGCTGCGTGACATCGCGGTGGACCCAGATGTGGCCCATCGCCTGTCCGGCCACGTGGATCGGGATGAAGTCGCGCACCATGACCGCGCCGCCCTGCATCGCCACCTCCTCGCCATGCACCGGCTGGTCGGCTTGCACGATGGCGACCAGCCGCGCAGCAGCAGCTTGCGGATCGGCATACGCCCCGCACACCAGCGGCAGCATCTGCTGTGCCGAGAGGCCGCGCAGCGACTCCGGCGAACGGGTCAGCTGGAACAGGTCGCAGAACGCCTGGTTGACGAACTCGACGGCGCCGTGGCGGTCCTGCACCAGCAAGCCGGAGTGCAGCTTGTCGAGGATGGTGTGGATGCGTTCGTACGCCGGGGAAACCAGGGTCTCTGAAGACAGCATGCAAGAGGGCGCGGGAAGCGATCAGGGGTGGAACTGCAGAAGAAACCGTCGCGCGCATTTTCCGCACTTCAGGTACTTGCCGACACCGGTTTCGGCCCTGACCGGGTCAATTTCACACGCGGCGCCGGTTCAGCATGGCCAGCCCGATGCCCACCCCCACCAGCGCCAGCACCAGCGCCGGCGTGATCCGCTCGCCGAGCAGCCAGCCGGCGCACAGCGTGCCGAACACCGGGGTGAGGAACACGAAGGCCTGCACCTTGGTCGCCGGGTAGCGCGTGAGGAGCCAGAACCACAGCAGGTAGCTGGCAAACGTCACCACGACGCCTTGGTAGAACAGCGCACCCAGCGCCAGCCCGCTCCAGTGCGTCGGCCACGCCGAGCCGCTGACAACCGCCGCGATCGGCGACAGCACGGCCGCCACGCCGAGCTGGTAGGCCAGCGTCACCTCCGAGGCGGCACTGCGCAGCGTCGACAGCCGGATCGTCACTGTCGTCAATCCCCACAGGAGTGCCGCGCCGAGGATCATCAGATCGCCCTTCCACGAGCCGCCCACCGCACCCTCGCCGAAGGCCAGCGCGATCGAGCCGAACGCGACCAGCAGCCCGCCGAACTGCAGCGGCGCCAGCCGCTCGCCCTGGTGCGCGGCGGCGAGCACGAGGGCAACGATGAAGGGGGAGGTGTTGATGAAGACGACCCCGCGCGCGGCCGTCGTGTACTGCAGCCCGACGAAGGCGAGCCCGAACTCCACCGCGAACAGCAGCCCGCACAGCAGCCCCGGCCACCCGGTCCCGTCGGTGAACGACCAGCGGATGCCGCGCCAGCGCATCCAGCCCAGCAGCAGCGTGAAGGCCACGACGCTGCGGATCGCGAGCTGCACCAGCGCCGGCACCTCCGGCATCGCCGCCTTGATCGAGACCTGGTTCAGGCCCCACAGGAAGCAGCACAGCAGCAGGCTGAGCACGGCGGTGGAGTCGAGGTGGTCGCGCCGAGAGGTGGGCGCGGCAGCAAGGGTCGTGGCGGTCATCCGCGCACTGTAGCCGCGCGCTGTGACGCGGTCCTGCGCCGGGCGCGACAGGCAGGGGCCGGTCTGTGTTCTGAAAAGTGTGGAGTCAGCCGATAGGCCGGATTCTGTGCGACAGGTTGCCCTGTCGTGACCGCCATTCATCTGGGCCGAGGGTCACCCACCCGGCTCGGTGCCACCTACCCGCCAGCTCAGCGAGCCGCCTCAATGCTGGCCTATTTGGTGTTGCTGCGCGTAGAGATTGCCCGTTTCACCCGGACTGAACCGGCTCGTCTCTGTTGCTCTGATCCTCGCCTCACGGCGGAGAGGCGTTACCTCCTACGCTGCTCCATGCAGTCCGGACCTTCCTCCAGTGCGGCCTTTCGGCGATTGCACCAGCGGCGGTCTGGCTGGCTCCACGGGGCGGATTGTCACACAGGCCCGTGGTCAGACCTCTGGAGCGCCTGCAGCATGGCCTCGCGCAAGATGGCGTTGATGCGGGTCTGGTAGCCCTTGCCCTGCCCCTTGAGCCAAGCGAGCACGTCGGCATCGACCCGCACGGTTGTCGCCTGCTTGACCGGCTTGTAGAAGCGCCCGCGGGTGGCGTTGTTCCAGAACTCGTCTGGCGTGGGCGGGATGTCGCTGTAGTCGATCTGCTCGTCGGGCATCTGTGCCAAGGCGGCAAGATCGGCTTTCTGCTTGTCGGTCAGCGGCGGCAGGTTGGCCAGGTCGATCGCGTACTTAACGGTTTTGCTCATAGCGCTTCCTTTCCTTCGGATCAGCCCTGCGGGCGGAGATGACGCGGATGACTTCGACGCCGTCGTCCTCGTCTCGCACGGTGTGGGCGACGAACAGGATCAGGTGCCCGTCCACCATGCCGAGGCTGCGCCAGCGGCGCTCGCCGTGTTCGATGCGGTCGTGTTCGGTCAGCATGAAGGGATCGGCGAAGGCACGCACAGCCGTTTCGAAGTCGATGCGGTGCTTGGTCCGGTTGCTGGCGGCCTTGTCAGCATCCCATTCAAACTGTCTGTACATGCTGGAATGTTAGTACGTTTGTGAAGGCACAAAGTTCCATGCACTGGTCATTCACGGCCTCACCGCCTCAGGGCTTGCGGGCGGCCGCCTTCACCAGCTCGGCGTTGTGCGCATCGATCCGGGCATTGCAGCTGTTCAAGGCCCGGCGCAATTCGTCCTGCTGGGCGGCGCAGCGCTGGAGCTGCTGGCGGTCGGCGAGGTGGGCGTCCAGCATCTCGCGGTAGGTCAGACCGGGCTTGAGCGCGACGGGCGCGGCACACGGTGCCAGCAGCGCCGCGGGAGGCTCGCACCTGAGCGAGGCCGGAACCTGCGCGGCTGGATGCGAGGCGCAGCCGGTCAGGCTCAGGGCCATGGCCGCCAGCGGGAAGAAGAGGACACGGGGGAGGCGGTGCAGCATGGTCATCGTCCTGGTCAGCGGGCCGCCGAGCGGCTGGTGCTGACGCGGTTGAGCCGGGTCACGGCATCGTCCGGCACGGGCGCCTGCATGCAGTTCAGCCCCGCCTGCAGCCGCTGGAGCTGGCCCTGCAGCGTGACGAGCCGGGCCTCGCGGCGGTTCAGCTCCTCGCGGGCCGGGCCGATGCTGGCGGAGGCCAGTTCCAGCCGCACCCGCTTGAGTTCCGCGTCGTTGGACGGGCGCTGGCTGCTGAGCGACTCCAGCCGTTCCTGCACCTCGTCGAAGGCTTCGGCCATCTCGACCTTCTGCTCGTCGAAGGCCTTGCGCTGGGCGGCCAGGCGCGCTTCGTGTTCGGCCTGCTGGACCTCCAGGGCATCCGCGAGTTGCTGGCGGGCGACGGTCTGCGCAGCGAGGGCCGTCTGGCCGGATGCCTCCAGCGCGTGCAGCTTCGCGCGGGTGTCCTCCAGTCGGGCGGCGCCGATGCCGTGGCCGATCCATCCGGCCACCAGCAGGGCGATCGTCGGCACGACGAGGCGGATCGGGCTGGGCATGGGGGAGTCTCCCGGGGGTGCTGTGGTGATGCCGGATGTTACGGAGGATCTCCGGCCGAATCGGTGAGGATTGGTGTTCAGACCACCGGCACCACCAGACGGAACCCCAGGTCGTTGCGCGCCGCGGAGCGGCTGCGCGCCAGACGGCTGGCCGAGCGCAGCGTGCTGGCGTGGCCATTCCATGCACCGCCACGCACCACACGCTCCTCGCCACGGGCGTCCTCGGCGCACCACTCCATGACGTTGCCGTGCATCTGGTACAGCCCCCAGGCGTTCGGCGCGAACGAGTGCACCGGCACCGGCTGGTGCGGCAGGCCGTTCTCGTGGTGGGCACGGTCGGGCGTGACCGGCCCGTCACCCCAGTGGTACGCGGTGTCCGTGCCGGCACGGCAGGCATATTCCCACTGCGCCTCGGTCGGCAGCGTGGCGTTCAGGCCCGGCACACGGCGGTTGAGTTCGGAGAAAAAACGGGCGTTCACCACATCCCAGCTCACCTGCTCCACCGGCAGGTCGTCGCCACGGAACCAGCCCGGCTGCTGGCCGGTGAGTCCCTGCCAGAAGGCCTGGCTGCAGGTGGTGTCCGCCATCCAGAACGGCGCCTCGATGCAGACCTCGCGGCGCACTTCATCCTGCTTGCGGCCCGGCTCGCCCGCGGGCGAACCCATGCGGAACACACCGGCCGCGATGTAGCGCAGCCGCTGCGACACCGCGCCGACCGTCAGGTCGGCCCAGTGGCCCCAGCGGTCGTGGCCGAAGGCGGATGCCCAGCCCGGGCGCCCTGGCGGCAGCGGCGGGTACGCATGGTCTTGTTCTTGACCATTGATTGTCATGTTGTGGAATCTCCCAGAGTCGTCGCACCGCAGCCAGATCCGGGAGGAAAACTCCCCCGGATCCAGCACGGCGCGAGGTACGGGATTGAACCACTGACGAGGCCCGCCAGCCTTGGTGCACGGCCTCCGCACACCCCCCTGTTCGCGGGGGTGCGTTCGACGCCCGCGACTACCCGCCCCGCGTGCCGCTCTGGCAGCGGGCCGGCGCCACCGGCTCGACCGCCCGCTCGCTCATCCACACCTCGACGCGGCGGTTGCGCTCACGGCCGGACGGCGTGTCGTTCGTCGCCACGGGTGCGGCCGAGCCGTAGCCCTGCACCGCGGCGGCCTTGAGCCCGTAGGTGCCCAGGTCGCGGGCCACCGACTGCGCGCGCTGCACCGAGATCGTCAGGTTGGCACAGGGATCGCCCTGCCCGTCCGAGAAGCCCAGCAGCATCAGGTGCTGCGAGGGGCCGAGGCGGCTTTCCAGCAGGCGCGTGATGCGGGACATGTCGCGCAGGGCCTTGTTGTCGAGCTGGTCCACGCCGGGCTTGAAGCGCAGGTTGACCGCCAGCCGGCGCGCGCCGCGGGTCAGCCGGACGTATTCGGTCGGCAGTGCGTCGACCGCCGCAGCGCCGACCCCTTCGTCGGCCTCGGGGATCTGGCCGATGTAGCCCTCGGCCTGCGCGATCTTCTGGGCCTCGTCGGAGACGGCGAAGTCGGCCAGCTTGCGCACCAGCGGCGCTGCGTTGCGCGCCACGTAGAAGTACAGCCGGCGCGAGAGCGCGTAGTCCTCGGTCGCGACCGTGAAGCGGCTCGGGCGCAGCGCGTTGGCCGTGCCGTCGGCCACCGCCAGCGTCTTGGCCTGGCGGGCATAAGGCAGCCCGACGAAACCAATCGCCTGCGGGTCCGCGGCAACGGCATCGGAGAGTTCGCGGCTGTCCTCGAGGCGGCGGGCGGAGGCCAGCAGCGGCTGCTTGTCGAGCACCAGCGCCCGGAAGGTGTCCCAGGTGCCGGACTTGTCGTCGCGGGCGTAGACGGTGACCGGGCCGGCCGGGCCGCCCACGGCCGCCCAGTCGGTGACGCGGCCGCTGAACAGGTCGCGGATCTGCGCGATCGACAGGCGCTGCAGCGGGTTGCTCGGGTGGACGATGACCGCCACGCCGTCGAGCGCGATGACGTACTCGCTGCCTTCGGCGGCGAGATCGCCGAGCTGGCTGGTGGACGTCAGCTCGTCGGCCTTGATGGCGCGCGAGGCCATGCCGATGTCGGCCGTGCCCGCTGCCAGCGACTGGAAGGCAGTCGCCGTGCCGTGGGCCTGCAGCTCGACGCGCAGGCTGGCGCCATCGGGGCGGCGGCCGGTCAGGACACTTTCCTCGGCGTTGGCGCCGGGCTGGCGCTCGACGCTGGTGTAGCCCTCGCGGGCCAGGAAGGCCTTGACCAGGGCCGGGGCCAGCGCAGCGCCGACCGTGTTGGAGCCGTGCAGGCGGACCGTGCTGCCGCCATCACCGCCGGTGGTGGGCGGACCCGAGCCTGGCACCGCAGCCACCACCGCCGCAGCGCTGGCCACCACGGCCGGTGCGGCCGAGGTCGCCGGGGCGCGGTGCAGCCACCACCACAGCGCCGCGCCGACCAGCAGCAGCGCCAGCAGCGGCAGCAGCCACTTCAGCGGCGACGCGGACCGCAGCGCGCCCGCAGGCGCCATCAGCGTGGCACCGCACTCGCTGCAGCGGCCGCCGCTGGCGTCGAGCGCCTGCGGCTGGCCACTGGCGGCGAGCCGGCAGGACTCGGGGAGGTTGGTGCAGACACCGTGTGTCTGGATCTGGGTCATGGGGTGGGTCCTGTGGGAAGAAGATTCATGGCGGTCTGGACGGCCGCGGTCCAGCGCTGGCGGAGTCCGTCGGCGTCTTCGGGTGCGGCGGCGGCGAGCAACTGCGCCACGCGGCGCTGCATCACGTCGCGCAGCCGGTCCGGGCGGACCGGGGCGGCGCGCAGCGCGGCGTCCACGTCCTCCTGCAGCCAGCAGCGCACGGGCTCAGGCATGTCGGTCGCCGCGGTGTTCCAGTCCACGCCCAGCAGCACACGGTCGGCCTCGAAACCGTCCGCATCCAGCCGCACCAGCACCACGCCGGCACCGAGGTCCTCGCGCACGAGGCCCAGTGCCTCGCCCAGCAGCAGCAGGCCGGGGCGGCGGTCGGGCGCGTGGTCCGCGGCGGCGGGTTCTGGGGTCTGCAGGCCGCGCAGGGCGGCCAGCGGCACCGGGGCAATCTGGCGGCGCCACACCAGGCTGTTCGAGGCCGGGCTGTGGGGTGCCGCGAGCCGGACGTCCAGACGGCCGATTGGCCACGGCACCGGCTCGGCCTGCAGCGTCTCACGCAGCGCATCGGCCGCGGCCCGCTGCGCCACGGCCGGATCGACGGGATCCGCCGCATCCGCGTCCGGCAACACCGGCAGCGCAGGCAACAGCGGGAGCGGCAAGGTCAGCGTTTCGTCGATGATGGGTGCCGCCCCGGCAGCCTTGTCGGTACCGACCGGCTCGACCGACCACGCCCCGCCGACCGCCTGCGCACGCAGACGCTGCAGCGCCACGGGCCGGGCGGCCGGGTCGTCCTGCCAGGCCCGTGCCAGCGCCAGCATGGCGCTCTGCGCGGCGGACGCGACCACCGACGGCGCCAGCCGCTGGGTGCTGGCGGCCAGTAGGCGGGCACAGCCGGCCCGCTCGCCCAGGTGCTGCGCGAACAGGCGGAAGCTGGCGCCATCGCCGAGCCGCGTGAACAGATCAGCGCGCAGATAGGCCACCGACTCGCGCTGCGCGGCCTCCGCCAGCACCCAGGTCTTGCCCAGCGCGCGCACCTGCTCGCGGGTGTCGAGGCGCAGCGACAACCCGTCGCCTGAAGCGGGAGGAGCCAGCGCGGACGCCGCCGTCTCGTCCGCCTCGCCGGCCAGCGCGGCCAGCGTCAGATCGGCGGCTTCGAGCATGTCGTGCAGGTCGGCCGCCTCCGTGCGCAGCGCCGACCACTGCCGGCACAGCAGCGCGGTGTGCGCCTGTGCGGTGCTCGCCTGCGCCCAGGCCTGCAGGCGCAGCGCGTACGGGCGCAGATCCTCGTCCCGCAGCCCGAACCACCGGCCCGCCGTGGGCGCCGGTGCCGCTTCGGCGTCCACCTGCTGCCGCAGGCTGGCCACGAGCTGGTCGTCGCGGGCCTGCCGGAGGTCGAGGTCGTGCAGGCGTGCCCCGACCTGCGCGACGAGGGCCGCGACCCGCGCCACGCCGTCCCGCAGCGCCACGCTGCCGAGTCGCCAGTCCTGCCACAGCGCTGTCTCGACATGCGTTCGCACACCCGCCGCGCGCTGGCGCAAGGTGGATGCCGGCACCTCGAAGGCCGCGGCGATCCCCGCCCCGCCAAAGCGCTCCGAAATGCCGAGCGCAAACAGCTGGCGCAGCTCCGCCCGGCGCTGCGCCGGCGCGCAGTGCTGCACCAGTTGCAGGTAGTGGGCGGCCAGGCGCTGCCACTCCTGTTGCGCGGCGGCGAGGGTCGGCGCCTGCGGGCCGGCCGCGTCGTCGGCGGACATGCCCGGCCACGCCAGCGGATCCTCCGACAGCACGGTTTCCGCCGCCGAACGCAGTGCGGCGGGATGCGGGACATAGCCCAGGCTCGGCCGCCAGTGGTCGAAGCGCAACTGCGCCAGCAGCCGCAACAGCAGTTCGTGCCCGAGGTGGCGCTGCACCGCGACCAGGTCGCTGCGCCACTCCGCCAGACCCCAGAGCGCGAACTCGCCGCGCGGGGTTTCCGCCCGCCCATCGGCGACCGGCGTGTCGTCGGCCCAGGCCTGCAACAGCCACTGCGCCTGCCGTTCCTGGCGCAGGGCAGCGTCGGTCGTGCGCGCGCCAATTTCGTCGACCGGCGTGGACAGCCAGCAACGGTCGAAGCCCGGCGGCTCGGCCTCGGCGCGCTGTTGCAGCGCGGCCAGCAGGGGCGTCGGCTCCGACAGCGTCAGGTGCAACTGGAGGTGGGCGGGGGGCACCAGGTCCCGCAAGGCGTCCAGCACACCGAGCAGCAGCCCGGCGCCCACCGGCTCGCCAGGATGGGCGACCAGGTGGACGGTGGACGGGCGGCCGGTGTCTCCGGGCAGGTGCGTGGTGGTGGCCAGCGCCGCGAGGATGTCGGCGCGGCGGGCCTCGAACTGCGGCGAGGCCAGCAGCAGGCGCTGCGCCCGCTGCGGCGCCAGACTGCGCCCGGCCAGACTCCAGCCGGGCGCCTCGTCGTCGTGCAGGCTGGCGTCGGTGTCGATCAGCAGCAGGGGCGCGGCCGGGGTGGCAGCGGGCGCGCGGGCACGGGCCAGACCCGGGGTCGCGGCGCTGGCGGCATCGATCTGGCGGCGGCGTTCCATCGCCTGCCAGACGCGCACGCCGGTGCCACCGAGCCCGATGAAGATGTGGTGCATGGAGGGGAAGCGCCCGGGGAGAGAAAACAGTGAAGGGAGCGCCCGCCCGTTGCCGGGCCCGACGCCGGCGCCACTGTGGAACGGCCATGTGTCAATCTCGTGACAACTCACCCCGTGAGCCAGCGTGTCACCGGGGTGTCACATTGAAACCCGCCCGTGGGACACCGGCCTGAAGATTGCGCTGCATCAAGAATGCTGCACTGCGTCATGGCGTGGTCACGGTGATCAGGAACGCTGCGTGCATGCTCTCGCTCAGGAGGACGCCGACATGTCCATGACTTCCCGCACTGAATCCCTGCTTCCCCTTTCAGGCCGCCGCGGTCTGGTCCTCGGAGTGGCCAATGAACACAGCATCGCCTGGGGCTGTGCCCGGGCGCTCCACGCGCAGGGCGCCGCGCTGGTGCTGTCCTGCCTCAACGAGAAGGCCCGCCCCTATGTCCAGCCGCTGGCCGACACGCTCGGCGCACCGCTGATCGACTGCAACGTCGAGATCGAAGGCGAACTGGCGCATCTGGTTGCCCAGGCGGTCGAGACGCTGGGCGGACTCGACTTCGTCATCCACTCCATCGCGTGGGCGCCGCTGGCCGAGCTGCACGGCCGGGTCATGGACAGCAGCGCCGCCGGCTTCGCCCGGGCGATGACGGTGTCCTGCCACTCGCTGGCAGCCCTCGCCAAGCTCTGCGAGCCGCACCTGGGCACCGGCTCCGCGCTGGTGACGATGACCTACCACGGCGCCGAAGAGGCCATTCCGCACTATGGGCTGATGGGCCCGGTGAAGGCGGCGCTGGAATCGACCGTGCGCTATCTGGCGGTCGAACTCGGCGCCAAGGGGGTGCGGGTGCACGCCGTCTCGCCGGGGCCGGTGCCGACCCGTGCCGCTTCGGGCATCGAGGATTTCGACAGCCTGCTGGCGACCGCCGCCGCCGAATCACCGCTGCGGCGGCTGGTCACGCTCGACGAGATCGGCGCGCTGACCGCCTTCCTCGTCGGCCCGGGCGCCAGCGGCATGACGGGCCAGACGATCTATGTGGACGCCGGCTTCCACGCCGTGCGCTGAACCAGCATGAACGACACCATGATCACCAACCGCACCTACGACGAGCTGCCCCTCGGCGCCAGCGCCAGCATCGTGCGCACGCTGACGCAGGACGACATCCTCGCCTTCGCGCTGGTGTCGGGCGATGTCAACCCGGCCCACGTCGACGCCGAGTACGCCAACGCCACCCGCTTCCACGGCACCATCGCCCACGGCATGTGGGCCGGCGCACTGATCTCGACGCTGCTGGGCACCCACTTCCCCGGCCCCGGCACGATCTACGAGGCGCAGATGCTGCGCTTCCACCTGCCGGTGCGCGCCGGTGACACGCTGACCATCCAGGCCACCGTCACCGCCCGCGACGACGAGCACCACCGCCTCACGCTCGACTGCACCGTCACGAACCAGGCCGGCGCGGTGGTCGTCAGCGGCGAGGCGATGGTGCGCGCGCCGCTGCAGAAGATCAGCCGCCCGCGCACCGCAATGCCCACCATGCACCTGTTCGACCCCGCAGCGCGGCTGGCCGAGTGGGTGGATGGCTGGGCAACTGAGTTGCTCGCCGGGCTGGCCGGGCAGCCGCCGATCGCCTGCGGCGTCGTGCATCCGTGTGACGAGGCCTCGCTCGGGGGCGCGATGGCGGCGGCGCGGCGCGGGCTGATCGTGCCGTGGCTGATCGGGCCGGAAGCGCGCATCCGGGCGGTCGCGGCCGGACTCGGGCTGGACCTGGGCGGCGTCCACATCGAGGCGGTCGAGCACAGCCACGCCGCCGCCGCACGGGCCGCAGAACTGGCCGCGGCCGGCACGGTCGAGATGCTCATCAAGGGCAGCCTGCACACCGACGAGCTGATGCACGCCGTCATCGCCACCCCCGCGCTGCGCACCAAGCGCCGCATCTCGCACGTCTTCCGCTTCGACGTGCCCGCCTACCCCAAGCCCCTGCTCATCACCGACGCGGCCATCAACATCGCCCCGACGCTCGAAGAGAAAGCCGACATCATCAGCAACGCCATCGACCTGGCGCGGGTGCTGGGCGTGGCGCGGCCGAAGGTGGCGATTCTGGCGGCGGTCGAGACGGTGAGCACGAAGATGGGCTCGACGCTGGACGCCGCCGCACTCTGCAAGATGGCCGACCGCGGCCAGATCGCCGGCGGCCTGCTCGACGGCCCGCTCGCCTTCGACAACGCGATCTCGGCCGAAGCGGCGCGCATCAAGGGCATCCGCTCCGAGGTGGCCGGTGACGCCGACATCCTGATGGTGCCGGACCTGGAGGCGGGCAACATGCTGGCCAAGCAGCTCGACTACCTGGCCGGTGCGGCGAGCTGCGGCATCGTGCTGGGCGTGCGGGTGCCGATCGCGCTGACGAGCCGGTCCGAGGGCGCAGCGTCGCGGCTGGCCTCGGCGGCGCTGGCGGCGCGGCTCGCGCTGGCGTGGCGCACGCAGCATCCTTGAGCGGAACCTTGAACGGCAAAGGAACAGAATCGGCCATGGACTCCATCCTCGTCATCAACGCCGGCTCCTCGACCCTGAAGTTCGCGCTCTACCCGCGCTGCGGCGACACGCCCGGCGAGATTGCCGCGCACCCGTCCTTCGCTGCGGGCCAGATCGACGGCCTGCAACCAGGCGGGCGGCTGCGGCTGTGTCCATCGGGCGCGGACCCGGTCGATCTGGCCGAGCCGGCGGACGAGGCGCAGCGCTTCGACGTGGCGCTGCAGGCGGTGCAGGTGCATGTCGCGGCCGTGGCGCCGGACGCGCACCTCGTCGCCGTGGCGCACCGGATCGTGCATGGCGGACGCTACTACCGTGCGCCGACCCGGCTCGACGACACGGCCATGATGCTGCTGGCGAGCCTGAACCCGCTCGCGCCGCTGCACCAGCCGCACAACCTCGCCGGCGTGCGGGCGCTGCGCAAGGCGTTTCCGGCACTGCCGCAGATCGGCTGCTTCGACACCGCTTTCCACGCCGACATGCCCGAGCTGGAAACCCGCTTCGCGCTGCCGCAGGCGCTGTACGACGAGGGCGTGCGCCGCTACGGCTTCCACGGGCTGTCGTACGACTACGTGATGCAGACCTTGCACGGCTGCAGCCTGCGCGCCGGGGGCCGGTTGCTGATGGCGCACCTGGGCAGCGGCGCCAGCCTGTGTGGTGCGCGCGAGGGGCGCAGCGTGGCGACCTCGATGGGCTTCTCGGCGCTGGACGGGCTGATGATGGGCAGCCGCTGCGGGCAGCTCGACCCGGGCGTCGTGCTGCACCTGTGGCGCGAGGGCTGGACCGAGGCGCAGGTCGAGCAACTGCTCTACAAGGAAAGCGGCCTGCTCGGCGTCTCGGGCCTGTCCGCCGACATGCGCCTGCTGCGCCGCGCCGCGGACGACGGCAACCCGCAGGCCCGCACCGCGATCGACCTGTTCACCTACCGGCTGACCCGCGAGGCCGGTGCGCTGGCGGCGGTGCTGGGCGGCGTGGACGTGCTGGTCTGCACCGGCGGCATCGGCGAGCACGACGCCGCCACGCGCGCGGCACTGGCGCAGGCGCTGCATTACCTCGGCGTGGACCTGGACGACGCGGCCAACGCGGCGGCCCGCGGCGACGAGATCGCGCCGATCCACTCGGCGGGCAGCGCGGTCGAGGTCTGGGTCGTGCCGACCGACGAGGGCCGGGTCGCCGCTCAGGCCGCCTGGGCGCTGCTGGCCGCGGGCTGAGCCGCACCGAGCCGCTTCCAGCGCGCCAGCAGTTTGGCGTCGGTGACCGTCTCGGTGCGCACCTCGCCGGCGTAGACCGCGCCCTCGTTGCCGTCGAGCGTGAGCACCTCACCCTCACGGAAGCTGCGTTCGCCGAGGCGCACCGTGCGGGCGGCCTCGTCGATCTGCAGCGCCTCGCAGCCGACCAGACAGACCTTGCCGAGCTGGCGGGCGACCACCGCCGCGTGCGCGGTGCGGGCGCCGCGGCTGGTCAGCAGTCCGCCGGCCAGCTCCAGCGCAGACAGGTCGCGCGTTTCGGCATCGCGGCGCAGCAGCAGCACTGGCACGCCCGCGGCCTGGCGCTCGCGCACGCGGGCCTCGTCGAGCGCGATCTCGCCGCTGACGACACCCGCCTGGGCACTGGCGGCGCGGGCGAGCGGCTCGGCGGCGGCGGTGGTCGCCCCCGGCGTCGCCGCCACGATCCGGGTCCAGCCGCAGGCGGCCGCCTGGACCGGACCGAGCCGTTCGGCGGCCTGTGCCGCGCTGAGCACGCCCTCCTCCACCAGATCCAGCGCGATGCGCACGGCGGCGCGGGCGCTGCGCTTGCCGGTGCGGGTCTGCAGCAGGTAGAGCCGGCCGTCCTGGACCGTGAACTCGAAGTCCTGCATGTCGCCCAGCGCCGACTCGACCCGCCGGGTCGCCGCGAGCAACTGCTGCCACACCGCGGGCGCACGCTCCGCCAGACCCTGGTGGCCGTGCGCGCTGCGGCGGCCGGAGACGACGTCCTCGCCCTGGGCGTGGAGCAGGAAATCGACCCAGGGCACCGGCTCGCCGCTGGTCGGGTCGCGGGTGAAGCCGACGCCGGCCCCGGAGACGCCCCCGGCATTGCCGAAGACCATCTGCTGCACGGTGACCGCCGTGCCGACCGTGGCATCGATGCCGTGCATGGCCCGGTAGGCCTGCGCCTGCGGCGACTGCCAGGAGGCGAACACGGCCTCGATCGCCCCGGCGAGCTGGACCTGCGGGTCCTGCGGAAAGGGCTGACCGGCGTGGTCGCGGTAGAGCGCGAGGTAACGCCGGGTCAGGGTGCGCAGCTCCGAGAAATCGAGGTCGCGCTCGTCGCGGTGGCCGGCGAGCGTGCGCAGCTCGGTCTCGAACAGCTCGCCGTCCAGCCCGGCCACGGTTTCCCCGTAGGTGGCGACCAGGCGGCGGTAGGCGTCCCAGACCAGACGCGGGTGGCCGGTCTGGCGCAGGAAGCCGGGCAGGGTCGTCTCGCACAGGCCGATGTCGAGCAGGGTCTGCATCATCCCCGGCATCGAGACCGGCGCGCCCGAGCGCACCGACACCAGCAACGGCTGGCGGGCGTCGCCGAAGCGCAGCCCGCTGGCCTGTTCAAGCCGGGTCAGCGCCTCGCGCCACACCGCGGGCGTGCGCGCGGCGGCCGCGGCCTGGCACCACGCGGTGCCGAGCACCAGCCCCGGCGGCACCGGCAGGCCGAGTTCGGCCATGCGCAGCAGGTTCCAGGCCTTGAAGCCGAGCTGGGCAGGGCTGAGTGTTTCGGCGCGGCTGGCATCGGCGGTGCCGAAGGTATAGACCTCCGGCGGCAGCGGGGAGGCAGGGGTGGGAACAGGGTTGGGGACAGGGTTGGGGACAAGGGGGGTGGGCATGGCGAACTCCGGTTCAGCCCAGCACGCTGGGGGACTCGACCCGGCGGAAGGCCAGATCGCGCAGGCGGTACTCCAGCGTCAGCAGCCGGTCGGAGGCCAGCTCCAGGCTGGCGGCCAGGTCGCTGGCCAGCATCAGCACGGCCGGCTCCGGCACATGGCGGCACAGCGCGCGGCGGGCCTCGCGCAGCAGTTCGTCGCAGCGCCGCTCGGCCTGCAGCACGCGCCAGGTCGCGGCGACGAAGGCGTCCTGGTCGGTCGCGTCGCTGCCCTGCCCCAGCCCGCAGAGGATGGCGAGCGCCCGCACATGGTCCTGCGTGGCGCCAAGCACCGTCTCGGCCAGCGCCTGCAGCGCGGCGCGGACCTCGCCGTGCAGGGGCTTGCGGCTGTGTCCGCGGCGCTGCTCGGCCAGCAGCGTGATGAGGAAGGCGGCTTCCTCCAGCGCGTCGGCCACATCGTCGGCCAGCTCCATCAGCGCGACGACCGAACGCCAGCGCGGCTGCCGCTCGGCCTGGGTGCGCGCCCGCATGACGAGGTGGTCGGCCTGGCGTTCCCAGGTCTTGGCCCGCGCGCCCAACCGGGCGGCGGCCTCGGTGCGGTCGTCGCCACCATCGACCGTGCCATCGGCCAGCGCCTCGTGGACCGCTTCGGCCAGGGCCTGCACCCAGGCGGCGTGTTCGGTCAGCAGATCGAACTCGGTGCGGTGCTGCTGCATCTGGCGGGTCAGCAGCAGCCGGGTCTCGTCGGCCACCAGCGCGGCGGGCTGGTGGGCCGCATGGGCGCGCCAGGCCAGCGCCAGCACGTCCACCAGGAAAGCCTGCGCCGCCGCCTCGCCGAGCACGGCGTCCAGCCGGTCGCCGATGCGGAAGGCGCCGGGGCCGAGGTCCTGCATCGCGTCGAAGACGAGCTGCTCGCCGCCCGCCTCCAGCCAGGCGCGGTGGCCGACCTCGCGCTGCACCGCCTCGCGCAGCACCTCGACCGCCAGCGGCTTGGCCACGAAGGCCTGCAGGCGCTTGCGGGCGCGGTTCCAGTCGATCAGGAAGACGATGCGGGCGCCGATGCCCTCCAGCGCCAGCGCGAGCGCGGCCTCGTCGGCGCAGGTGAAGGTGGCCGTGCCGAGCTGGTAGGCCGCGCCCTCGTTGAGATCGGCGCGGACCTGCGACTGCGGCGCCGACCACTGCGCGCCCAGCTCGGCCAGCCGCGCCTGGAAGAAGGCGAAGCGCGGCTTGTGCAGGTCGGAGTAGGTCAGGCGGATGCCGGGGGTCGCAGAGGCACCGTCGACGGTCTCGCCATCGACCACCTGGACCACCAGCACGTGCGCGTCGTTGGTGCCGATGTCGTTCTGGATCAGCAGGTGCGCGCCGTCGCGGGTCGCGGCGGTGTCGAGGCCGGGGTGGTCGAGCTTGAGGGCGCGGGTGCGGCCGAGACCGCGCATGAAGGCGGCGATGCGCGGGCGGTCCTGCGGGCCGATCTGCCAGGCGTGGGCGCCGTCGATCACCTCGCTGGCGAGCGTGGCCGAGAGGCGGTTCAGCGCCTTGTGCAGGTCCATCACCAGCAGGTGCAGGCTGTCGTCGGCGTGCTGGCCACGCTTGCCGCGGTGGCCGTGGGTCAGCGCGCGCAGGTGGTCGGGGCCGAGGGCGGCGCTGCCGTGTGCGCAGTCCGCCTTCCAGCGGGCCAGGTCCTGCAGCCAGTGGTCGCGGCGCTGGCGCAAGGCGGTGGCCTCGGCATCGGTGGCCGCGTCCGCCTCACCCGGCAGCCCCGTGACCGGCCGCGCCATGGTGGTCAGCTCCTCGTGGAGCAACGCCGCCAGCCGTGCGGCCTCGGGCAGCAGGAGGTCCTCGCCCTGCAGCGTCGCGCCGGCCTGGAGTTCGTCGAGCCAGCGGCCCTTCAGACCGGCCGCGGCGCATTCGGCGCGCAGGTCCTGCAGCGGCTCGGCCGGCTGTTGCGCATGGGCCGCGGCGGCCTGCAGCAGGGTCAGCGCCAGCTTGAGCCGGTCGTTGGCCGCCAGCGCCGCCTGCACCCAGGCGGGCCGCAGGAGGGAGGTCTGGCCGAGTGAAGCGACGGCAGCTTGCTTGTCCATGGAAGGAGATCCCCAGGTTGCGGCGGAGCTGGGCGCCCTGCCGGTCTTGTGCCGACCAGTCTGGGCGGCGTCTGTGACCGTTGCGTGGCACGGGTCCGCGGGGAGGCCCGGAGTTGACTTCGCTCAAGCAAGTGGCGCGATGTCATGCCACGGGCGCCGCAAAGCGGTTCAATCAACCCTGTTCCCACTGCCGCCACAGGATGCCCCGTGCTGCAAGCCACCCGTTCCTTGCCTGAATCGGCCCTTCCCGGCCTCCACACGACTGCACCGGCCAGCCCGACCCCGGCCGAAGCCGCTGCCGCCTTTGACCAGCTGGTCCATGCCCGCTCGGCAGCCCTGACCAGCGGCCTGTCGCCGATCTCGCTGTCGCTGGCCTGGCAGGACTGGGCCCAGCACCTGATGAGCCAGCCCGGCCAGGCGCTGCGGCTCGCCGCGCAGGCGCAGGCCGGCGTGGTCGAGTGGCTGGGCCACTGCGCGAGCGGCGGATGCCCGCCCGAGGGCAGCACCGAGGCCGCAGACCCCCGCTTCGCCAGTCCGGCGTGGCAGCAGTGGCCGTGGCCGGGTGTGGTGCACGCCTACCAGCAGAGCGCCCGCTGGTGGGACGACGCCACCCAGTTGCCCGGCCTGACGCGCCACCACAGCGAGGTCGTGCGCACGATGGCGCGGCAGTGGCTCGACACGCTCAGCCCGAGCAACCTGCCCTTCAACCCCGAGGTGGTGCAGGTCACCCGCGAGCGCCTCGGCGCCAATCTGGTCGAGGGCGCGCAGAACGCCGCCGACGACTGGCGCCTGCAGCACGGCCTGACGCCCCTGGCGCTGCCCGAACACAGCTACCGCCCCGGCACCGAGGTGGCGCTCACGCCCGGCGCGGTGGTGATGCGCAACCGGCTGGTCGAGCTGATCCAGTACGCGCCCGCCACCGACGTGGTGCAGGCCGCGCCGGTCTTCATCGTGCCGTCGTGGATCATGAAGTACTACATCCTCGACCTGAGCCCGGAGAACTCCCTGGTGCGCTGGCTGGTCGGCCAGGGCCACACCGTCTTCATCCTGAGCTGGAAGAACCCCGACCGGGGCGACGCCGGCATCGGCCTGAACGACTACCTGCAGTGGGGCGTGTTCGACAGCCTCGCCCGCATCCGCGAACTGGTCCCCGACCAGCCCGTGCACGCCTGCGGCTACTGCCTGGGCGGCACGCTGCTGTCGATGGCCGCTGCCGCGCTGGCCCGCCCGCAGCAGGTCGCCAGCGCAGTGCAGCAGGCGCCGCTGGCCAGCGTGACGCTGCTGGCTTCGGAAACCGACTTCACCGAACCGGGCGAGATGGGCGCGCTGATCGACGAGTCGCAGGTGCAGCTGCTCGAAGCGATGATGGCCGACCGGGGCTTCCTGACCGGGAAGCAGATGGCGGGATCGTTCCAGTTCCTGCACGCCCGCGAGCTGGTCTGGTCGACGAAGATGCACGAGTACCTGCTCGGCGAGCGCACCCAGTCCAACGACCTGATGGCCTGGAACGCCGACGTGACCCGGATGCCGGCGCGCATGCACAGCGAGTACCTGCGCCGCTGCTACCTGCGCAACGAGCTGGCCGAGGGGCGCTACCTCGTCGAGGGGGCGCCGGTCTCGCTGTCCGACATTCGCGTGCCGATCTTCGCCGTCGGCACGGAAAAGGACCACGTCTCACCGTGGAAGTCCGTCTACAAGCTGCTGCGCCTGTCCGACACCGAAGTCACCTTCGTGCTGACCAGCGGCGGCCACAACGCCGGCATCGTCAGCGAACCCGGCCACCCGCACCGCCACTACGCGCTGCGGGTCACCGCAGCCACCGACCCGTGGCAAAGCCCGGAGGACTGGCAGGCCGCCGCGGTGCCCCACGAGGGTTCCTGGTGGACGGCGTGGAACGACTGGCTCGGCACGCACAGCCGCGGCACGGTGCCGGCCCGGGCGATCGAACCGGCCGCAGTGGTCGCTGCCGCGCCGGGTGAGTACGTGCAGACCCGGTACGCGGACTGACACTGGGGTTCAGCCGGTCTGATTGCCCGCCCGCAGGCCAGGGCGTAGCATGCGGGCGCATGTCAACCCTGCTTCCTCCCCTACGCGGCGCCGCTCTGGCGCTGCTTCTGAGCACCGCCGCACTGGTCGGCTGTGGCGGCGGCCTCTATCTGGGCTGGGAAGGCGGCGGCTACGACGACCTGCCGCCCAGCGTGGGGCTGGTGACCAGCGTGACCTCGGCCCGAGCCGGTGATCCGGTGCGGCTGTCGGCCGCGGCGAGCGACGACTACGCCGTGGCGCGGGTCGAGTTCTACCGGGTCGAGCCGAACGGCGCCGTCGTGCGGCTGGGCACGGACACCTTCCTGCCCTACGCCTGGGACACCGTGCTGCCGGACAGCCCCAGCGGCGTCGTGCGTTACCTCGCGCGGGCGGTGGACGACGCAGGACAGATCACCGACAGCGCCTGGGTGAGCGTGCTGGTGCAGCGCTGACCCGGTGTGGCACACCCCCATCGAACGACTCCTCCCCTGGACATGAATCCCATGAAGCGACCACACACCGCCCTCACCTCCGCCCTGGCCGCGGCGCTGCTGCTTGCGCTCTGCGCGGGCTGTGCCCAGCAGCCGTCCGGGCCGGGCATGACCGAGCAGGCGCGCTCCTCCGGCCAGGTGGTGGCCAAGGACGCGAAGGAGGCTGGCGCTGCCGTGGCCCACGGTGCACGCGAGGTCGGTGCGGCGGCAGGTCAGACCGGGCGCGAGATCGGCCGCACGGTGAAGGACGCTGCGGTCGGTGCCTGGGAAACCACCCGCCAGGGCGCGCAGGCCGTCGGTGCGGCGGCGAGCGGGGCGGTGACCGAGATCCGCAAGTAGCGTTTCGGCTTATCCCGGCCGGTCCATCATCCCGGGCAGATCGCCGACCGGGCCCGGGTGCGCGTGGCTGTCCGGTGCCGTGTGGCGCTGTGGCGCGGCCGGCCTGGAAAACCGGCGGGTGATCGAGGCCCGCACCAGATGCAGCAAGGGTCGCGGATCGCGGACGCTGGCGTACTGGTAGACCAGCCCCGGCCGCAGCACGGTCGACAGGTATTCGCCCCAGTTCCACTCCCCCAGGCGGCGGTAGGTGCGGAAGGCGCGGTAGTCCAGCCCGGCATTCAGGTAACGCAGGCCGAAGCGCCTCGGAGGCACCGGCAGCGGTGACCGGTCGCAGGCGGCGCAGTAGGCCAGCCACGCCAGGTTGACCCCGGCCCGCGCCGCCAGGAGGCTGGTCTGGCTGATGCGCGGGTTGATCTCGATGAGCATGAAGCGGCCGCTGCGGGCGTGGCGCTTGAAATTCATGTTCGCGATGCCACGGAAGTCGAGCATCTGCAGGATCTCGACCGCCTCGGCCTCCAGCGCCGGCTGGTGCACGCTCTCGACATGGCAGCCGCTGCCGGCATGGACCGGGTAGGTGCGCCACTTGCGCGCGGTGTAACTCGCGCGCGCGCGGCCATCGGGGTCGATGTAGGCGTGCACGCTGTAGTGCTCCTCGTCCTGGCCGGGGATGTATTCCTGCAGCAGCACCTCCAGCCCGTGCGGGGCGAGCATGCAGCACAGCCGCATCAGCTCCCGCGGCTCGTCCACCAGCAGCGCCTTGGCCCGCGCCACGGCGGGCTCGACGTCCGGGTGCTTCCAGGCGACCGGGTGCGCCGGCTTGAGGATCAGGGGATAGTCGACCACCCGGCTCAGCGCCTCGACCTCCACGAGCGTGCGCGGGCTGTAGGTGCGGGGCACCGGCAGGCCCAGCTGCTCGGCCGCCTCGCCGAAGGCGCTCTTGTCCATCAGCAGCCGCGCGACCTCGACCGGCGTCGTGATGCAGCGGCACACCGCTGCCAGTTCCTGCTCCAGCGCCAGCAAGGCTGTCAGGTCGGGATCGGCGGAGGGGAACACCGGCAGCAACGCGCCGTGTTCGCGCTGCAACGCGACCAGCGTCGCCAGCAGCCGCGCCGGCTCGCGGCTGAAGCCGGGCACATGGTGGAAGGCGACACAGTGGCGGGAGCGGCTGGACGGCGGCTGCACCTCCTCGGAGACCACGATCACCGGCACGCCCTGCTCGCCCAGCGAGCGGACGAGGTTCAGATCAGCCTCCGGCGCGCCCAGGCAGGACAGCACCACGGCGGGAAGAAACGGCGGATTGGTACGGCTGGGCATGTGCACGGAGCGACCTTGCAGTCACGTGAAATACAGCCTTCTTTCTACTTCATTTGAAACAATTGATACCGCGTGGAACCCGTATTCAAGGGGTGTGGATTCCCCAATAAATCACGCTTCTCCCGCGTGCTGCTGCTGCAGCACTTGCAGCAGGGCCTGTCCATAGGCCTCGAGCTTTTTCGCCCCGACCCCGCTGATGCCGCCCAGCTCCGCCAGCGACGCCGGCTGGCGGCGCGCCATCTCGGCCAGCGTGGCGTCGTGGAAGACGACGTAGGCGGGCAGGTTGTGCTCGCGCGCCACGTCGGCGCGCCACTGGCGCAGCGCCTCGAAGCTGGCGATCTGCCGCTCGTCCAGATCGGCGGGTGCCACCTTGGGTCCGCGCGGCGCGGCGTCGGTGCCTGCGGCCGGGCCACCGCGGGTGCGCGAGCGGCTGCGGCGTGGCGCCTCGGCCGGCGTGCGCATGCGCAGCTGCACGTCGCCGCGCAGCACCGTGCGCGCCGTGTCGGTCAGCGCCAGCGTGCCGTACTCGCCCTCGGTCACGACATGCCCGAGCGCCACCAGTTGCCGCAGCACCGCGCGCCACTGCTGCTCGCTCAGGTCCGCGCCGATGCCGAAGGTGCTCAAGGAGGCGTGGCCGTACTGCTCGACCTTCTCGGTGCGCTTGCCGCGCAGCACGTCGATCAGGTAGGCCACGCCGAAGCTGCGCGCACCGTGGTGCTCGCGGCCATGCTGGGCGAAGCGGTAGATGCATGACAGCGCCTTGCGCGCCGCGTCGGTGCTGTCCCAGGTGACGGGCGGGTGCAGGCAGTTGTCGCAGTTGCCGCAGGGCTGGCTGTCTTCGCCGAAATACGCCAGCAGCCGCACGCGCCGGCAGTCGTGCGCCTCGGCCAGCGCCAGCAGCGCGTCAAGCTTGCCGCGCTGCACACGCTTGAAGTCATCGGCCGCCGGGCTCTCGTCGATCATGCGGCGCTGGTTGACGACATCGGCCAGGCCGTAGGTCATCCAGGCATCGGCCGGTGCGCCGTCCCGCCCGCCGCGGCCCGTCTCCTGGTAATAGCCTTCGATGTTCTTGGGCAGGTCGAGGTGGGCCACGAAGCGCACGTCCGGCTTGTCGATGCCCATGCCGAACGCGATGGTCGCCACCATCACCAGCCCTTCCTCGCGCAGGAAGCGGTCCTGATGACGCTTGCGCACCCCGGCGTCCAGACCGGCGTGGTACGGCAGCGCGGGAATGCCCTCGTCCTGCAGCCACGCGGCGGTTTCCTCGACCTTCTTGCGGCTGCCGCAGTAGACGACGCCGGCATTGCCCTCGTGCTCGTCGCGCAGGAAGCGCAGCAGCTGCGTGCGGGCGTTGTCGCGCTCGACGATGGTGTAGCGGATGTTCGGGCGGTCGAAGCTGCTGATGAAGAGCTTGGCGTCCTGCAACTGCAGCCGCTCGACGATGTCGGCGCGGGTGTGGTCGTCGGCGGTCGCGGTCAGCGCGATGCGCGGCACGTCGGGGAAACGCTCGTGCAGCGCCGACAGCCCCAGGTATTCCTCGCGGAAATCGTGGCCCCACTGGCTGACGCAGTGCGCCTCGTCGATGGCGAACAGCGAGAGCTGGCCGCGCTCGTGCAGCGACTCCAGCATCGCGAGGAAGCGCGGCGTCAGCAGCCGCTCCGGCGCGGCGTAGAGCATGGTCAGCCGGCCAGACAGCAGGCCCTGCTCGACCGAGGCAGCCTGTTGCGGCGTGAGCGTCGAGTTGAGGAAGGCGGCCTCGACACCCACCTCGTCCAGCGCGCCGACCTGGTCCTGCATCAGCGCGATCAGCGGGCTGACGACGATCGCGACGCCCTGCCCCGCGCGGTGGCGAACGATGGCGGGGATCTGGTAGCACAGGCTTTTTCCGCCGCCGGTGGGCATCAGCACCAGCGCGTCGCCGCCGCCGATGAGCTGGTCGACGATGGCCTGCTGCTGGCCGCGGAAGGCGGGGTAGCCGAAGACTTCGGCGAGGACCTGGCGGGCGACGGGGGAAAGAGTGGCAAGGGCGTTCATGGGTGGCGCCGATGGTACGCGAGCCCCACCGCGCCGGATCTCACCCTGATTGGGGAGACACCCGGCCGGGCGCCACCGCCGGCATCCCCCAGCGCACCGCCAGCTCCAGGTACATCGACGGACTCACCAGCCGCGCCACCCCGCTCGACAGCAGCGCGCAGGCCATCAGGCTCAGCACCATCGCCTGCCCGGAGACCATCTCCATCACGATGATGAACGCGGTGATCGGCCCCTGCGTCGAGGCCGACAGGAAGCCCACCATGCCCAGCGCCACCAGCGCCACCGCCTCCGGCCGCCCGGCCAGCCCGACCAGCCGCGCCACGTCGTGCCCCACTCCGGCGCCGATCGCCAGCGACGGTGCAAACACCCCCGCCGGCACGCCGCTCCACGCCGACAGCCAGGTCGCCACGAACTTCAGCAGCGTGTAGAGCGGCGGCAGGCCGTCCTCGCCGAATTCGAGCAGCGCGCGGGTCGGGTGGTAGCCCGCGCCGGCCGTGGCGCCGCCGGTCACCAGCCCGATCACGCCCACTGCCAGCCCGCACGCTGCGGCGAAGCGCAGCGGAAACCGCCCGCGCCATTGGCTGATCCGGTCACCGCCCTGCGCGCAGACCACCAGCAGCCGCGCGAACAGCCCGCCCGCCAGTCCCGAGGCCAGCGCCACCACCAGTCCCGGCCCGAGCAGCGACCAGTCCAGCCGCGGCACGACCAGCGCGCCGAAGTAGCTGTGGTTGCCGAACACCGAGATCGACACCAGACCGGCCAGCACGATGGCGGCGATGGTGAGGTTGCTGTGCTGGAGGTCGCGGCGGCGGGTGAGCTGCTCGATGGCGAAGACGATGCCGCCCAGCGGCGTGTTGAACGCGGCGGCCACGCCCGCGGCGGCGCCGGCCACCATGAGATCGTGCGCGTCGATGCCGCTGGCGGGCGACAGCCAGCGCCGCGCGTGCTGCATCACACCCGCGCCGACCTGCACCGTCGGCCCCTCGCGGCCGATCGACAGGCCGGCCAGCAGGCCCGCGCTCGTCAACGCCACCTTGTGCAGCGCCAGCCGCAGCGACACCAGGGCCGAGGCGCGTGCGGGCGCGATGTCGTCGTGCAGCGCAGCGATCACCTGCGGGATGCCCGAGCCGGCTGCCTCGGGGGCGAAGCGGCGGGTCCACATCAGCACCGCCACCGTCAGCAGCGGCGTCCAGACCAGCGCCAGCCCGGCGCCGAACCAGCCCATGCCGCGCAGCTGCAGATGGGTCGCGGTCGCCAGCTCGGTCAGCAGCGTAAAGCCGACCACCGCCAGCCCGGTCAGCACGGCATAGGTCAGCACGACGGCGCGGTCGATCCAGGGGCGCCCCTGCAACAGCGCATCGCGCAGCGTGCGCCAGAGGGAAGTTCGGTCGGGGGGTGGCATCACCAGTCGGAGGGAGAGCGCCACGGGCGCCCTGTGCGGCACAATTGTCCCCCAACTTGTCACACATTCCGGCCCGGACCCCGCGTCCTGCCGCCGGACAGCACAGCACCCACAGGAGCGAGCGGCCATGGCCTCCGTCAACAAAGTCATCCTCATCGGCAACCTCGGGCGCGACCCCGAGATGCGTTACACCCCCAGCGGCTCGGCCATCTGCAGCTTGCGCATCGCCACCGCCCGCAGTTGGAAGAACAAGGACAGCGGCGAACGCGTCGAAGAAACCGAATGGCACTCGGTGGTCATGTACGACCGTCTGGCCGAAGTGGCGGGCGAGTACCTGCGCAAGGGCCGTCCGGTCTACGTCGAAGGTCGCCTGAAGACCCGCAAGTGGCAGGACAAGGAAGGCAATGACCGCTACACCACTGAAATCGTCGCGGAAGAGATGAAGATGCTGGGTGGCCGCGAGGATGGCGGCGGCGGTGCTGGTGGTCGTAGCAGCGGTGGCAGCACCGAGTACGGCGACGACATGGGTGGTGGTGGTGGTGGCGGTGGCGGTTACTCGCCCGCCCCGGCTCCGCGTGCGGCGGCACCCCGTCCGGCTGCGCCGCCGCGGGCGCCCGCGCCGCGGCCGGCACCGGCTCCGGCGCCGAAGTCGTCGACGGGGTTTGATGACATGGATGACGATATTCCGTTCTGACGATCTGGCTGCGTCGGACTGGTCAGTAAAAAGCCCCAAGTGGTTGTCGCTTGGGGCTTTTTGTTGTTGGCGTCCTGGCCGTCCTTTGGCCTCATGCGGAACTCAGTTGCCAGACAAGCACCGCGAACCGCGGTTGAGCGTGCCCGCTATCTCGGCGCCCGACGTGCCAGTGGTCCCGACTGGACCAGGTTGGCAAACTCCGCCGGCGGCAATGGCTTTGCAAACAAGAACCCTTGCACCAGGAAGCAGCGACGTGCTGCCAGGAAGTCCACCTGCTCCCAGGATTCCACGCCCTCGGCGACCAACTCCAGATCGAGGCTGTGGCCCATCGCAATGATGGCCGTCGTCAGTGCCGCATCGCTGGTGTTGGCGGGTAAATCCTTGACGAAGCTTCGGTCGACCTTGAGGACGTCGACCGGGAAGCGCTTCAGATACGTCAACGACGAATAACCGGTCCCAAAGTCGTCAATCGACAGTTTCACGCCGATGTCGCGCAGTGCCTGCAAGGTCCTGCTGGCCTGGTCGAGGTCACGCATGAGGCTGCTCTCGGTGACCTCGAACTCGATGGCCGATGCGTGCAGGCCGTGCTCCTTCAATGTTGCCGCGACGGCGTCGACCAGCACCGGACTCTGCAAACTCGACGCATCCAGATTGATCGATACGGGAACGAGTCGACGGCCTTCTGTGCGCCATGCGGCCAACTGTCGGCAGACTTCGTTGATCACCCACTGTGTGAGGGGCACGATCAGCCCGGACTCTTCGGCAATCGGAATGAACTCGAACGGTCCGGTCAATCCTCGGTCCGGATGCATCCAGCGCAGCAGCGCCTCGGCGCCCACCACACGCGAAGATCGGACGTCGACCTTCGCTTGGTAGTACACCCGCAATTGCCCTTGGGGAATGGCACGACGCAGTTCCGTCTCGATCAGGACCTTGTGGCTGATCGCAGCGCTCATGGCGCCGTCGTAGAACCGGATTCGATGTTGCAAGTCCTGCTTGGCCGCGTGCATCGCGGTGCCGGCGTTTCTCAGCAGCGAGTCCGTGTCATGCCCGTCGTTGGGGGTCATGCTGATGCCGATGCTCGCACTCACGGTCAATTCATGCCCGCCAACGACGATCGGTTCGCCAAGCACGCGAACAATGCGTTGAGCGACCTGATTGGCTTGCTGCGGATCGACGATGTCCCCCAACAGAATCGTGAACTCGTCGCCACCCAACCGGGCAATGCGTTCCTCGGCAGGTGCCTGTCGGGTCGATCCCTTCAGATCGGCCGCCCTGAGGCAGTCGCGAAGCAGAAGTCCGACGGCCTTGAGGACTTCGTCGCCGATCTGCGGGCCAAGCGTCTCGTTGATCAGCTTGAACCGATCAATGTCCACGATCAGCACCGCACAGCGTGTGCCCTGCCCCGAACCATTGGCGAGCCGGTGCTGGACCATGTTGCGAAACAGCGATCGATTGGCCAGACCCGTGAGGGGATCGAAGAACGCCAGGGACCGGATGCGCTCATTGGCATCGGATTGCTCGGTGATGTCGCGACGGATTCCGTGCACGGCGACGATGGTTTCGTCGGCGAGACGCTCGATGCTGGTTTGCTCGAGCAAGCGGCGCACCATCCCGTTCGGCTGGACAATTCGAAACTCGATGCTGAAAGCCAGCCCGTGGTCCATGGCGCCAGCGATCGCCCGCTCGACCAGCATCCGGTCATCGGCATGCACATGCGTCAACAGGATGGTGCGAGCCGGCGCGTCCACTGACCCGGACGTCGTGCCGATGATGCGGTGCATTTCATCGGACCAAGCCATGCTGTCGTCGGCGCGGCGCCACTCCCAACTGCCCATGTTGGCCATGGATTGCGAGCGGCTCAGCAGCGATCGGCTGCGCAAGGTCTCCTGGAACGCATCGCTGGCGCGCAGGGCGTAGCGCACGCGGTAGGGCAGCAGATCCCAGGTGATGGGCTTGGTGATGAAATCGGTTGCCCCGGAATCGTAGGCGCTCGCGATGGAGCCCCGGTCGTCCAGCCCGGTCATCACGATGATCGGGACATTCGCGCCCGCGACATGCGCGCGCAGCTTGGCACAGGCCTCGAAGCCATTCATCCCCGGCAAGATCACATCCAAGAGCACGAGGTCGACACCACCGCGGGCGAATTGCTCCAAGCCGCGCTCGGCGTCGGGCGCTTCGACGACTTGATATCCAGCGTCACCCAACGCCTCTGTCGCCATCAGGCGGACGATGGCGTCGTCGTCGATGACCAACACGGTCTGGCAGCGGTCTGCTGGTTTCATGATGCGACGGCGTCGGTTTGAGACTGGAGCAGTTCGCCGCGCAGAGCCTCCAGCTGCGCGGCCGCAGCGTCGAACAGCCCATGGAGTTCGCTGACATGCGCATGCACGGCATCCAGCGATCCGCGCCTGGCGTGGCCCTCCGCCAGTCCGGCCAATTCCGAGAGCGCGAACGCGCCCACCGAGTTGGCCGAGGACTTGATCGTGTGCACAGCACGCTCGACCACCCGCTGGTCCCTGCGCTCCAGGCCCTGGGCCAGTTCGGTGAGGATCGGCGGCGTGTCGGCCAGGAACAGACCGATCACCTTGGCCACCAGGGCCGGGCGCACGCGCCCGCCGATCTGGAGCTGCTTG
>NZ_CAWURG010000020.1:0-152662 GCF_963924895.1 uncultured Sphaerotilus sp. | reverse complement strand
CCTGCGCGCGGTGCGCGAGATTGACCCGGCGAACATGACCCTCACCGCCGAGGCCGGCTGCGTGTTGCAAAGCCTGCAAGACAGCGCGCGGCAAGCCGGCTTTTTGTTTCCCCTGAGTCTGGCCGCGGAAGGCAGCTGCACCATCGGTGGCAACCTCGCCACCAACGCGGGCGGCACGCAAGTGCTGCGCTACGGCAACGCCCGCGAGCTGTGCCTCGGGCTGGAGGTGGTGACGCCGGCCGGCGAGGTCTGGGAGGGCCTGAGCGGGCTGCGCAAGGACAACACCGGCTACGACCTGCGCCACCTCTACATCGGCAGCGAGGGGACGCTGGGCGTGATCACCGCCGCGGTGCTGCGCCTGTATCCGCAGCCGGCCGCGTCGATGACCGCGCTGGCGGCGTGTGCGTCGGTGGCGCAGTGCGTGGCGCTGCTGCAGCTGGCGCAGGCCCGCGCGGCCGCATCGCTGACCGGCTTCGAGGTGATGAGCGACTGCGCGCTGTCACTGGTGCGCAAGCACTTTCCGCAGATTCCGCAGCCGCTGCCGCCCGCGGCCTGGACCGTGCTGCTGGAGGTCTCCGACGCCGAAAGCGCCGACCACGCCCGGCGCGTGTTCGAGGGGCTGCTGGAAGCCGCGCTGGAGGCCGGGGTCATCAGCGATGCGGCGGTGGCGTCCTCGGTCGCGCAGTCGCGCGCGATGTGGCACCTGCGCGAGTCGATCTCGATGGCACAGGCCGAGGAAGGCCTCAACATCAAGCACGACATCGCCCTGCCCGTCTCGCAAATCCCGGCATTCGTCGCCAGCACGGATGCTGCGCTGGAGCAGGCCTTCCCGGGGGCACGGCTGGTCAATTTCGGGCACCTCGGCGACGGCAACCTGCACTACAACGTGCAGGTGCCCGTCGGCGGTTCGCCGGCGGAATTCCTGGCCCGGCACGAACACGCAGTCAACACGCTGGTCTACGACGCCGTGCAGGCGCACGGTGGCTCCATCTCGGCCGAGCACGGCATCGGCGCGCTGAAACGGGAGGAACTGGCGCAGCGCAAGTCACCGGTCGCGCTGGCGCTGATGCGGGCGATCAAGCGGGCGCTGGATCCCGATCAGCGGATGAATCCGGGGCGGATGCTGGCGACGGAGGCCAGCAGCCTCACTGCAACGGACCCTTGAGTCCGTCGGGGATCGGCAGGTGAAAGACGTCGATGCCCTCGTCACGCAGGGCCTGCGCTTCGATGGGGGTCGTTTCGCCGCGGATGTTGCGGTGCTCGATCTCGCCGTGGTGGATGCGCCGGGCCTCCTCCGCGAAGTGCGCGCCGACGTCTTCGGTGTTGGCCAGCACATGGCGCATGGCCTGCAGCAGGATGGCCTCGGCCTGGGCGCTCTCGGGAGTCTGGGGCGCCTGCGAATGGCGTGCAGCCGCTTCAGGCCTGGATCTGGATCCCGCAACCGGGGTCGGACTGGCCGGTGCCGACGGCACGCTGGCGAGCGGTGTTCTGGCGCCGGACAGGTTCAGCCTCGGCGCGGAGGGCATCCGCAGGACCTCGGCCAGCCCGCACATCGGGCAGGTCAGCAGGCCGCGGGACTGCTGCGACTGGTAATCGTCTTCCGAGCCGAACCAGCCCTCGAAGGCATGGCCGGACGCACACTGCAGGTTGAGTACTTTCATGACCGAACGATTATCGGTCGCTGCCCCAGTCTTCGGCTGGTTTCCAGGTCAAAGCCCAGCGGCCTGCACGCCATTGCTGCAACCAGAGCAAGGCGACCATGGTCTTGGCATCGGTGACGGAGCCGTCGGCGATCCACCCCGACAGCTCGGCTTCGCTGGCAGCGAACACGTCGAGGAACTCGCCCGCATCCAGCTGCCGCTCGCCGGCCACCAGCCCGCGGGCAAACCAGACCTCGATGCGCTCGCTGGAGTAGGCAATCGCGTTGTGCAGTTCCCCCGCATAGGCCCACTCGGTCGCGCGGTAGCCGGTTTCCTCGAACAGCTCGCGCACCCCGCAGACGATGCCGGGCTCGCCCGCATCCAGCTTGCCGGCCGGGAATTCGAGGTAGGCGCGGTGCATGGGGTAGCGGTACTGCCGCTCCATCACCAGACGCCCGTCGTCCAGCACCGGCACGACCATCACGGCGCCAGGGTGGACGATGTATTCGCGGAACGAGGTGCTGCCGTCGGGCAGTGACACGTCGTCCTGGCGGACCTGCAGGAAGCGTCCGCGGTAGACCTCGCGCGACTGCACACAGGTCTCACGCAGGTGGGCGTCGCCCGTGGGCAGGCCATCCAGTTCTGGCAGGGCCATGGGTCGCTCCGTCTCTCAGTGTCTCAGTGCTTGCGGCGCAGGTGGCGCCAGACGAAGCCGGGAAAGGCCAGCGTGAGCATCACGCACGTGAGCACGGCGTAGAACTGCCAGCCCTGCGCGGCCATCTGGCCGTTGCGGCCTTCCAGCCAGCGCCCGACCCCCGTGAGGACTCCGGTGTAGAGCACCAGTTCCAGCAGGCGCCACGACACCCCTTTGCCCGCCTTGCGCGGTCCGACCGCAAAAAGTCGTTCGTTGAAGAACGGCAGATTGGCCAGCAGGGCTGCGAGCAGCAACACCAGCCAGATCGATGCGGACGGCGTCATCAGGTCGCCAGCGCCTTGACGATGGCCTGCGCACACATGGCCATCAGGCTGCCAGGCAGGATGCCGAGCAACAGCACCGCAGCGCCATTCAGCGACAGCACCGTGCGTGCACCCGTCGGGGTGACGATCGGC
Source organism: uncultured Sphaerotilus sp. (assembly GCF_963924895.1). NCBI lineage: Bacteria > Pseudomonadati > Pseudomonadota > Betaproteobacteria > Burkholderiales > Sphaerotilaceae > Sphaerotilus > uncultured Sphaerotilus sp. The sequence continues at coordinate 149,912 of NZ_CAWURG010000020.1, read as the reverse complement.
GAGGTGTCCGTCGGTTCGTCGAAGTACATGACCTTGACGATGCGCAGGTAGTAGAAGGCGCCGATCAGCGACATCACCACCGCGAAGATCGCCAGCTGCAGGTGCAGCGCGTCATTGGTCGAGATCAGTGCCTGCAGGACCGCCAGCTTGGCGTAGAAACCGACCATCGGCGGCACGCCGGCCAGCGAGAACATGAAGATGCCCATCACGGCCGCCAGCGTCGGGCTGCGGCGGTGCAGACCGGCCAGATCGGTGATCTCGTCCGCTTCGAAGCCGGCGCGGGCCATCAGCATGATCAGGCCGAAGGTGCCCAGCGTCGTCACCACGTAGGTGATGATGTAGAACATGGACGAGCTGTAGGCGTTGGCCGCGGACAGCGTGTTGCCGTTGACCACGCCAGCCAGCAGGCCCAGCAGCAGGAAGCCCATCTGCGCAATGGTCGAGTAGGCCAGCATGCGCTTCAGGTTGGTCTGCGCGATGGCCGCCAGATTGCCGACCAGCAGCGAGCAGACCGCCAGCACGATCAGCATCTGCTGCCAGTCCACCGCGAGTCCCAGCATGCCGTCGACCAGCAGACGCATGGTCATGCCGAAGGCCGCGATCTTCGGCGCACCGGCGATCAGCAGCGTGGCCGCCGTCGGCGCACCCTGGTAGACGTCCGGCAGCCACATGTGGAACGGGACAGCACCCAGCTTGAACGCCAGACCGGAGACGATGAACACGAGGCCGAACACCAGCACCTGGCGGTTCACTTCACCCTTGCCGATGGCGTCGAAGATCTGGCCCAGATCGATCGAGCCGGTGGCGCCGTACATCATCGACATGCCGTAGAGCAGGAAGCCCGACGCCAGCGCGCCCAGCACGAAGTACTTCATCGCCGCTTCGGTGGACTGGGCATGGTCACGGCGCAGCGCGACCAGCGAGTACAGCGACAGGCTCATCACTTCCAGGCCGAGGTACAGCGTCAGCAGGTTGTTGCCCGACACCATGATCGAGATGCCCAGCAGCGAGAACAGGCTCAGCGAGTACAGCTCGCCCTTGAGCATCTCGCGGCTGGCCGCATAGGGACGCGCATAGACGAGGGTCACGGCCACCGCGATCGTGGCGAACAGGGCCAGCAGGTGCCCCATCGGGTCGGTGATCACCATGCGGTTCATCGCATAGGCGGTCTGCCCTTCGTTGAACAGCACCCAGTGCATGCCACCAACGCCGATCAGCGTCAGCAGGGTCAGCACATGGGTCGGCGTGCGCCGGGGGTCGGTGACGAACAGGTCGGCCAGCGCGACCACGCAGGCCATCACCAGCAGGAAGATCTCGGGATACACCGCGAGCCAATTCATTGCAGTCATGGGGTGCAGCGCTCCAGGATCACAGTTTCGACACGCCGACGTGGCGGATCAGCTCGGTCACCGACACGTGCATGACGTCGGTGAAAGGCTTGGGGTACAGACCCATCGCGAGGGTGCAGATCGCCAGCACGGCCAGCAGCAGGTACTCGCGGGCGTTGATGTCAGTGAGATCGCGCACGTGGTCGTTGGCAATTTCGCCAAAGTAGACGCGCTTGATCATCCACAGCGTGTACGCGGCGCCAAAAATCAGTGCCGAAGCCGCCAGCATGCCAATCCAGAAGTTGAACTTCACGGCACCCAGGATCACCATCCACTCGCCGATGAAACCGGCCGTGCCCGGCAGGCCCGCATTGGCCATGCCGAAGAACACCGCGAATGCCGCGAACTTGGGCATGGTGTTGGCCACGCCACCGTACGACGAAATTTCACGCGAATGCACGCGGTCGTACAGCACGCCGATCGACAGGAACATCGCGCCCGACACGAAGCCGTGCGAAATCATCTGCACCAGACCGCCGGAGATGCCCAGTTCGCTGAAGAAGAAGAAGCCGAGCGTGACGAAACCCATGTGCGCGATGGACGAATACGCCACCAGCTTCTTCATGTCGGTCTGCACCATCGCGACCAGGCCGATGTAGATCACCGCGACCAGCGACAGCGTGATCAGCAGACCCGACCACTCGTGCGAAGCATCTGGGGCAATCGGCAGCGAGAAGCGCAGGAAGCCGTAGGCACCGAGCTTCAGCATGATCGCGGCCAGCACGATGGAGCCGCCCGTGGGGGCTTCGACGTGGGCGTCCGGCAACCAGGTGTGCACCGGCCACATCGGCACCTTCACCGCGAAGGCGGCGAGGAAGGCGAAGAACAGCATCGTCTGCGCACCGGCCGGCAGCGGAAGCTTGTGCCAGGTGAGGATGTCGAAACTGCCACCCGACTTGTAGTACAGGAAGATCAGCGCGAGCAGCAGCAGCAGCGAGCCGGCCAGCGTGTACAGGAAGAACTTGATGGCCGCATACACCCGCCGCGGTCCGCCCCAGATGCCGATGATGATGTACATCGGAATCAGGGTCGCTTCGAAGAAGACGTAGAACAGCATGCCGTCGGCGGCCGAGAACACGCCGACCGTCAGGCCGGACATGATCAGGAAAGCGCCGATGTACTGGTGGGCACGGTCGGTGATGACCTCCCAGCCGGCCAGCACGACGATGATCGAGATGAAGGCCGTCAGCAGCACGAACCACACCGAGATGCCGTCGACACCCAGGTGGTAGCGGATGTTGAAGCGCGGGATCCAGGCGAAGTTTTCCTGGAATTGCAGGGCCGCCGTGGTGGTGTCGAAACCGGAGATCAACGGCAGCGTGACCAGAAAGCCGATCACCGCACCGACCAGGCCGATCCAGCGGGCCGCCTGGGGTTGGTCGTCACGCCCGATCGCCAGCAGCAGCACGCCGAAGGCAATGGGAATCCAGATTGCAAGAGAGAGGTATGCCATGGTGTGTTACCTCCGCTCAGCGGTACTGCCACACGAACCACGACATCAGCGCGAAGACGCCGACGAGCATGACCAGTGCGTAGTGGTAGATGTAGCCGGTCTGGAACAGGCGCACGAGCGACCCGATCCAGCCCACCAGACGCGCGGAGCCATTGACAGCCAGGCCGTCGATGATCGTCACGTCGCCGATCTTCCACAGACCGCGGCCCAGCAGGCGGGCACCTGCAGCGAAGATGTTCTCGTTGATCCAGTCCATGTAGTACTTGTTTTCCATCACGGTCACCAGCGGTGCCAGCGTGCGGCCGAAGAAGGCCGGGACCGCCGGAACCAGCATGTAGAACACGTAGGCCGTGACCACACCCCCGACGGCCAGCCACAGCGGCAGCGTCTGCAGGGAATGGACCGCCATCGCTGCAGCCCCGTGGAAGAGGTGGGCGATTTCAGCCATCGCCGGATGGCGCGCGGCGTCCACGTAGATGGCGTCCTTCAGGAAGTCACCGTAGAGCATCGGCTGGATCGTCAGATAACCGATCACGACCGACGGAATCGCCAGCAGCAGCAGCGGCACCGTCACGACCCAGGGCGACTCGTGCGGCGTGTGGGCATGCGCATGGCCGTGGTCGTCTTCGTCGTGGTGGTCGTGCTCACCTGGGAACGGCTTGTGGTGGAAGTTTTCCTTGCCATGGAAGACGAGGAAATACATGCGGAACGAGTAGAACGCCGTGACGAACACACCGATCACGGCCGCCGCATAGGCGATCGGGGCGGCGGGCAGCGTGCTCGCGTGCAGCGCCTCGATGATCGAGTCCTTCGAGTAGAAACCCGAGAAGAACGGCGTGCCGATCAGCGCGAGCGAGCCCAGCAGCGACGTGATCCAGGTGATGGGCATGTACTTGCGCAGACCGCCCATGTTGCGGATGTCCTGGTCATGGTGCATGCCCATGATGACCGAGCCGGCACCCAGGAACAGCAGCGCCTTGAAGAACGCGTGCGTCATCAGGTGGAACACGGCGACCGAGTAGGCCGACGCGCCGAGCGCGATCGTCATGTAGCCCAGTTGCGACAGCGTCGAGTAGGCGACCACCCGCTTGATGTCGTTCTGGATGATGCCCAGGAAGCCCATGAACAGCGCCGTGATCGAACCGATGACCAGGATGAAGTTCAGCGCGGTGTCCGAGAGTTCGAACAGCGGCGACATGCGCGCCACCATGAAGATGCCGGCCGTCACCATGGTGGCGGCGTGGATCAGCGCGGAGATCGGGGTCGGGCCTTCCATCGAGTCGGGCAGCCAGACGTGCAGCGGGAACTGCGCCGACTTGCCCATCGCGCCGATGAACAGGCAGATGCAGATGACCGTGATCAGCATCCAGTCGCCACCCCAGGTGTCGTAGGGGAAGACGATCGTCGACAGCGCACCGGCCTTGGCGAAGGTCTCGGTGTAGTTCAGCGTGCCCGCGTAGGCCGCGATCAGGCCGATGCCCAGGATGAAGCCGAAGTCACCAACCCGGTTCACCAGGAAGGCCTTCATGTTGGCGAACACCGCGGTCGGCTTCTTGAACCAGAAACCGATCAGCAGGTAGGACACCAGACCCACCGCTTCCCAGCCGAAGAACAGTTGCAGGAAGTTGTTGCTCATGACGAGCATCAGCATCGAGAACGTGAACAGCGAGATGTAGGAGAAGAAGCGCTGGTAGCCCGGATCCTCTTCCATGTAGCCGATGGTGTAGATGTGCACCATCAGCGACACGAAGGTCACCACGCACATCATCATCGCCGTCAGGCCGTCGATCATGAAACCGACTTCCATCTTCATGCCGCCCAGCACCATCCACTCATAGACGGTCTGGTTGTAGCGCGCCCCTTCGAGCGCAACGGCCTTGAGGGTGATGACCGACAGGATGAAGGCGATCAGGACGCCCAGGATGGTGGCGACGTGCGAACCCGTCCGACCAATGGACTTGCCGAAGAAGCCGGCCAGCACGGCCCCCGCGAGGGGCGCGAGCGGCACAGCCAACAGCATCGATTGCGAGAGCTGAGACATTTTCTGTTGTTCCCCTTGGCGTCAGCCCTTCAGCGAGTCCAGCTCATCGACATTGATCGTGGCGCGGTTGCGGAACAGCACGACCAGAATGGCCAGGCCGATCGCAGACTCGGCCGCTGCCACCGTCAGGATGAAGAACACGAACACCTGGCCGGCCATGTCACCCAGGTAATGGGAGAAGGCCACGAAATTCAGATTGACCGCCAGCAGCATCAGCTCGATGGCCATCAGCAGCACGATCAGGTTCTTGCGGTTCAGGAAGATGCCGACCACGGAGATCGCGAACAGGATCGCGCCCAGCGTCAGATAGTGTCCGAGCGTGATCATGCTTTTCCTTTCGGGGCGGCGGCATCGACGGCGGCCGGTGCAGCCGGCACGGAGGGCAGTTCGCGCACGGCATCCATCTTCACGATGCGCAGGCGGTCGGCCTTCTTGGCCTTGACCTGCTCCGACGGGTTCTGGCCACGGACGTCCTTGCGGCGACGCAGGGTCAGCGCGATGGCGGAGATGATCGCCACCAGCAGCAGCACCGCGGCGATTTCCAGCGGATAGAGGTAGTCGGTGTACAGCTCGATGCCCAGCAGCTTGGTGTTGGGCATGCCGACGGCGCCTTCCATCTGCTTGGCGACCGGCGTGTTGAAGCCACGCTGCAGCACCCAGGCCATTTCAAGCGCGATCACCACGCCGACCAGCGCGGCCACCGGGAAGTGCGTCCAGAAACCCTGCTTCAGCGCTTCGATGTTGATGTCCAGCATCATCACGACAAACAGGAACAGCACCATGACGGCGCCGACATACACCAGCACCAGCGAAATCGCCAGGAACTCGGCATGCAGCAGCATCCAGATGCAGGAGGCGCTGAAAAAGGACAGCACCAGGAACAGCGCGGAATGCACCGGGCTGTTGGCCGTGATGACTCGGAACGCCGAGAGCAAGAGCACGGCAGAGAAGACGTAGAAGAGCGCGGTGGTCGTGTCCATGTCGTAGTCGGGTACGCGGTTGGTGCAAGCCCAGCCCCGCGGAGCAGTCATCCGGACTGCGGCCGCGAGTGTGGGCGCCTTGCCTTACCGGTACTTGGCGTCCGCCTCCTTGTTGGCTGCAATCTCTTTTTCGTAGCGATCGCCGACGGCCAGCAACATGTCCTTCGTGAAGTACAGGTCACCGCGTTTTTCGCCGTGGTATTCGAAGATGTGCGTTTCGACGATCGAATCGACCGGGCAGCTCTCTTCGCAGAAACCGCAGAAGATGCATTTGGTCAGATCGATGTCGTAGCGCGTGGTACGGCGGCTGCCGTCGGCGCGGACATCCGATTCGATGGTGATCGCCATCGCGGGACAGACGGCCTCGCACAACTTGCAGGCGATGCAGCGCTCTTCACCGTTGTCATAGCGACGCAGCGCATGCAGACCACGGAAACGCGGAGATAACGGCGTCTTTTCTTCCGGGAACTGCACAGTCACACTGCGCTGGAAGAAGTGACGCCCGGTCAGCTTCATGCCCTTGAGCAACTCAAGCAGCATGAAACTGGAGACAAAATCCTTGACACTGGCCACGGCGGACATGGTTGTTTTCCTCGCTCGCTCGGATTAGTTCCAGATGTTCCAGGGCGACTGGATCCACAGACCCACCACCACCAGCCACACCAGGGTGATCGGGATGAAGATCTTCCAGCCCAGACGCATGATCTGGTCATAGCGGTAGCGCGGGAAGGTGGCGCGTACCCACAGGAACATCGTCGCGACACAGAAGGTCTTCAGGCCCAGCCAGATCCAGCCCGGGATGAAGTCCAGCACGGTGAACGGGGTCGACCAGCCGCCGAGGAACATCAGCACCGTCAGCATCGACACCAGGATCATGTTGGCGTATTCGGCCAGGAAGAACATGGCGAACGACATGCCCGAGTACTCGATCATGTGACCGGCCACGATTTCCGCTTCGCCTTCGACCACGTCGAAGGGGTGGCGGTTGGTTTCGGCCAGACCGGAGATGAAGTACACGATGAAGATCGGGAACAGCGGCAGCCAGTTCCACGACAGCAGGGGGATGCCCATGTCGGCGAAGCGGCCCTTGGTCTGGCTCATGACGATGTCCGTCATGTTCAGGCTGCCGGCCACCATCAGCACGACGACGAAGCAGAAGCCCATCGCGATTTCATAGCTGACCATCTGGGCCGACGCGCGCATCGCACCCAGGAAGGCGTACTTCGAGTTGGAGGCCCAGCCGGCGATGATCACGCCGTAGACTTCCATCGAGGTGATCGCCATCAGGAACAGCAGGCCGGCGTTGACATTGGCCAGCGCGACTTCCGGGCCGAAGGGCACGACCGCCCAGGCCGCCAGCGCCGGCATGATGGTCATGACCGGGCCCAGGAAGAACAGGCCCTTGTTCGCGGCGGTCGGGGCGATGATCTCCTTGAAGATCAGCTTGACGGCGTCAGCGATCGGGGTCAGCAGGCCCCAGGGACCCACGCGGTTCGGGCCCGGACGGATCTGGGTCCAGCCGATGGCCTTGCGTTCCCACAGAGTCAGGTAGGCGACGCAGCCCATCAGCGGCAGCAGCACGGCCACGATCTTGAGCAGCGTCCAGACCACGGCCCAGGCGGTGGCGCCCAGCGTGGAGGCGCCGACGGTTTGCAGGGTGTCCAGCATCATCAGGTCCTTCTGCGGCTCAGGCGCGTTCGATGCTCAGGGTGCCGAAGATGGCGCCCAGGGCGGCGGTGGAGGGGTGGCCTGCGCTGACGCGGACCGTGTTGACCGCCAGCGTCGCATCCAGCGCAGCGGCCAGCACGGCACTGCCCTCGCCCTGCTTGACGCGCACCTTGGCGCCATCCTGCAAGCCAAGCTGCGTCCACAGGGCGGCGTTCAGTGCGACCAGCGGTGCGTTCGCATCCGCGGTTTCCTGCAGCGCCGGGGCGCGGCGCACGATCGAATCCGTGGCGTAGACCGGCACATTGGCGATGCGCTGCAGTCCGGCCGGGGCGACCAGGATCTGCGGCGTGGCGCTGCTGGCGTTGGACAGGCGGGCAGCGATCTTGCCGGCATCGTTCAGCCCCGCAGCCGCACGCACGTCCTCGACCGACTCCTGCGCGAAGCCGTTCAGGCCCAACAGGTTGCCCAGCACACGCAGCACCTTCCAGCCTGGACGGGTGTCGCCCAGCGGACGCACCACACCGTGGAAGCTCTGCACGCGGCCATCGGCGTTGACGAAGCTGCCACCGGTTTCGGTGAACGGCGCGATCGGCAGCATCACGTCGGCGAATTCGACATTCGCCTGGAACGGGCTGAAGGCGATGACCATCTCGGCGGCTTGAAGCGACTTGGCGGCTTGCGCTGCGTTGGCCGCGTCCAGCACCGGCTCGGTGTTGAACAGCAGGTAGGCCTTGAGCGGCTTGGCCAGCATCTGCGCCGCGTCCAGACCGCCCTGCCCCGGCTGTGCACCGACCAGTTGGGCGCCGACACCGTTGCCGGCGTCCCCCAGGTAGCCGCAGCGAGCGCCGGCTTGCTCGGCAATCCAGTTGGCGATGGCCAGCAGTTCGGCGGCTTGCGGATGGGCAGCGGCGGCATTGCCCAGCAGCACGGCCTTGCGCTCACCCGACAGCAGCGCGTTGGCAATGGCTTGCGCCTGCTCGCCCGGCATCACCGACAGCGGTGCGGTCACACCCTTGGCGGTGGCCACGGCGGCGGCGACTTCGATCAGCACCGACAGCCAGTCCGACGGCGCCGCGACGATCTCGCCAGCGACGTTCATCGCCCAGTCGTCCGACTGCGCGCCGATGCGCATCACCTTGGCGCCGCGGCGGGTCGCCTGGCGCAGACGCTGCGCGAACAGCGGGTGGTCCTTGCGCAGGAAGGAGCCGATCACCAGCGCGCGGTCCAGCGTGGACAGCTCGGCGATCGGCAGACCCAGCCAGCGCACGGAACCGGCTTCCGAACGGAAATCGGCGTGGCGCAGGCGGTGGTCGATGTTCTGGCTGCCGAGGCCGCGCATGAACTCGCCCAGCAGGAACAGCTCTTCGCTGGTGCTCATGGCCGAGGCCAGTGCACCGATCGAGGCTGCGCCGTGCTGCGTCTTGATCTGCTTCAGGCCGTTGGCGACGTATTCGAGCGCCGTGGTCCAGTCCACCGGCTTCCACTGGCCGCCCTGCTTGACCATCGGCTGCGTCAGGCGGGCGTCGCTGTTGAGTGCTTCGTAGCTGAAGCGGTCGCGGTCGGCGATCCAGCATTCGTTGACGGCGTCGTTTTCCAGCGGCACCGCGCGCAGCACCTTGTGGTTCTTGACCTGCACGATCAGGTTGGCACCCGTCGAGTCGTGCGGGCTGACGCTCTTGCGGCGCGACAGTTCCCAGGTGCGGGCGCTGTAGCGGAAGGGCTTGCTGGTCAGCGCACCGACCGGGCAGATGTCGATCATGTTGCCCGACAGCTCGGAGTCGATCGTCTGGCCGACAAAGGTCGTGATCTCGGCGTGCTCGCCACGCTGCAGCATGCCGAGTTCCATCTGGCCGGCGATTTCCTGGCCAAAACGGACACAGCGCGTGCAGTGGATGCAGCGGCTCATTTCTTCCATGGAGATCAGCGGGCCCACTTCCTTGTGGAAGACGACGCGCTTTTCTTCCTCGTAGCGCGAGGCCGACTTGCCGTAGCCCACGGCCAGATCCTGCAGCTGGCACTCGCCGCCCTGGTCGCAGATCGGGCAGTCCAGCGGGTGGTTGATGAGGAGGAACTCCATCACCGACTGCTGGGCCTTCAGCGCCTTGTCGCTCTTGGTGCGCACGATCATGCCCTGCGTCACCGGCGTGGCGCAGGCGGGCATGGGCTTGGGCGCCTTCTCGACGTCCACGAGGCACATGCGGCAGTTCGCGGCGATCGAGAGCTTCTTGTGGTAGCAGAAGTGCGGAATGTAGGTCCCCGCCGCTTCGGCAGCATGCATCACCATGCTGCCTTCGAGCACCGAAACCTTCTTGCCGTCGAGTTCGATTTCAACCATGTTCGTTCGTCCCGGCCATGCAGGTCTTGTGTTCGATGTGGTGGACAAATTCGTCGCGGAAATGCTTCAGCATCCCGCGGACCGGCATCGCTGCCGCGTCCCCCAGCGCACAGATGGTGCGGCCCATGATGTTTTCGGCCACGTTGTCGAGCAGGGCCAGATCGTCCGGACGGCCATGGCCGGTCTCGATGCGATCGACCATCTTCGACAACCAGCCAGTGCCTTCACGGCACGGCGTGCACTGGCCGCAGGACTCGTGGGCGTAGAAGTAGGACAGGCGCTGCAGGCTCTTGACCATGCAGCGGGTCTCGTCCATCACGATGACCGCGCCAGAGCCGAGCATGGAGCCGGCCTTGCTGATGGAGTCATAGTCCATCGTGCAGGCCATCATCACGTCGGCCGGCAGCACCGGCGACGAGGAGCCGCCGGGGATCACCGCCTTGAGCTTCTTGCCACCCTTGACGCCACCAGCGAGTTCCAGCAGCTTCGAGAACGGCGTGCCCATCGGGATCTCGTAGTTGCCGGGACGCTCGACGTCACCGACCATCGAGTAGATCTTGGTGCCACCGTTGTTCGGCTTGCCGCATTCCAGGTAGGCCTGACCACCGTTGCGGATGATCCAGGGCACGGCCGCGAAGGTCTCGGTGTTGTTGATCGTCGTGGGACGGCCATACAGACCGAAGCTCGCGGGGAACGGCGGCTTGAAGCGGGGCTGGCCCTTCTTGCCTTCGAGCGACTCCAGCAGCGCGGTTTCTTCGCCGCAGATGTAGGCGCCGAAGCCGTGGAAGGCGTGGAGCTGGAAGGTGTGCTTGCTGCCCAGGATGTTCGCACCGAGGTAGCCGGCGGCACGGGCCTCTTCCAGGGCCTCCTCGAAGCGCTCGTAGGCCTCGAAGATCTCACCGTGGATGTAGTTGTAGCCGACCGAGATGCCCATCGCGTAGGCGGCGATGATCATGCCTTCGATGACGATGTGCGGATTGAAGCGCAGGATCTCGCGGTCCTTGCACGTCCCCGGTTCGCCTTCGTCGGAATTGCAGACGAGGTACTTCTGCACCGGCAGCGCGCGGGGCATGAAGCTCCACTTCAGGCCGGTCGGGAAACCCGCACCACCCCGGCCGCGCAGGCCCGAGGCCTTGACGTCCGCCACCACCTGGTCCGGGGTCATGCCCTCGCCTTCGACCTGGGACAGGATCTTGCGCAGCGCCTGGTAACCACCACGCGCTTCGTAGTCCTGGAGACGCCAGTTGCTGCCATTCAGGCCGGCAAGGATCTGCGGGTCGATGTGCCGATCATGGAAACAGGTTTCGAAACCCGTTGCCTGGAATTTGGAGAGATCAAGAGTCATGTGCTTGTCCGCCCCTGGGTTCAGTTGGCCGCGGCCTTGGACTGCGCCTTGAGCGTGGCGACCAGGTCATCGAGTCGGTCGTTGCTCATGTAGCTGATCATCTGGCGGTCGTTGACCAGCATCACCGGCGCATCGGCACAAGCGCCCAGGCACTCGCACTTCTGCACGGTGAAGAGGCCGTCGGCGGTGGTGCCACCGTCTTCGACGCCGAGCTTCTCGCACAGGTAGTCCATCGCCTTCTGACCGTTGCGCAGCTGGCACGGCAGATTGGTGCAGACGTTCAGCTTGAACTGCCCGACCTTGCGCTGGTTGTACATGTTGTAGAAGGTCGTGACCTCGCGCACGGCGACCGGCGCCATGCCGAGCACGTCGGCGATGGCCTTCTCGGCTTCGGCCGGGATCCAGCCCAGCTCCTGCTGGGCGATCGACAGGCAGGCCATCACCGCCGACTGCTTCTGGTCGGCGGGGTACTTGGCAACTTCGCGCGCAAAGCGCGCCAGGGTGGCTTCACTGAACATGGAGGTGGTCGCTTCCGGAGAGCATCAGTCAATCAGCGGTCGGTCAGCGGTCGATCTCGCCGAACACGACGTCCATCGTGCCGATGATGGCCACGGCGTCCGCGATCATGTGGCCGCGCGACATCTCGTCGAGTGCGGCCAGGTGCACATAGCCGGGCGGGCGGATCTTCATGCGGTAGGGCTTGTTGGCACCGTCGCTGATCAGGTAGATGCCGAATTCGCCCTTCGGGTGCTCGACGGCGGCATAGGCCTCGCCCTCAGGCACGTGGAAGCCTTCGGTGAAGAGCTTGAAGTGGTGGATCAGCTCTTCCATCGAGGTCTTCATCTCGACGCGCGACGGCGGTGCCACCTTGTGGTTGCCGGTGATGACCGGACCAGGGTTCTTGCGCAGCCAGTCGACGCACTGCTTGATGATGCGGTTGGACTGGCGCATTTCCTCGACACGCACCAGATAGCGGTCGTAGGTATCGCCGTTGACACCCAGCGGGATGTCGAAGTCCATGCGGTCATAGACCTCGTAGGGCTGGTTCTTGCGCAGATCCCAGGCAATGCCCGAGCCACGCAGCATCGCGCCCGTGAAACCGAGGTTCAGCGCCCGCTCCGGCGACACAACGCCAATACCGACCGTGCGCTGCTTCCAGATGCGGTTGTCGGTGAGCAGGGTTTCGTACTCGTCGACCAGTGTCGGGAAACGCGTCGCGAAGTCTTCGATGAAGTCCAGCAGCGAGCCCTGGCGGTTCTCGTTCAGACGCGCCATCGCCTTGGCGTTGCGGATCTTGCTGTGCTTGTACTGGGGCATCGCGTCCGGCAGGTCGCGGTAGACGCCACCCGGCCGGAAATACGCGGCGTGCATGCGCGCACCCGACACCGCTTCGTACATGTCGAACAGGTCTTCCCGCTCGCGGAAGCAGTAGATCAGCATGTTCATCGCACCGCAGTCCATGCCGTGGCAACCCAGCCACAGCAGGTGGTTCAGCAGGCGGGTGATCTCGCTGAACAGCACACGGATGTACTGCGCGCGGATCGGCACATCGACACCCAGCAGCTTCTCGATCGCCAGGCAGTAGGCGTGCTCGTTGGACATCATCGACACGTAGTCGAGGCGGTCCATGTAGGGCAGCGACTGGATGAAGGTCTTGCTTTCGGCCAGCTTTTCGGTGGCGCGGTGCAGCAGGCCGATGTGCGGGTCGGCGCGCTGGATGACTTCGCCGTCCAGTTCCAGCACCAGACGCAGCACGCCGTGCGCGGCCGGGTGCTGCGGACCGAAGTTCAGGGTGTAGTTCTTGATTTCAGCCATGGATCAACCTCAGGTTCGGCGCTGCGCCAGCTCAGTGCAGGCCGCCATAGTTGTCTTCGCGGATGATGCGCGGGGTGATCTCGCGGGGCTCGATCGTGACCGGCTGGTAGATCACGCGCTTCTGCTCGGGGTCGTAGCGCATCTCGACGTACCCGGTGACCGGGAAGTCCTTGCGCATCGGGTGGCCGATGAAGCCGTAGTCGGTCAGGATGCGGCGCAGATCGTCGTGCCCGTCGAACACGATGCCGTACATGTCGAACGCCTCGCGCTCGAACCAGTTGGCCGAGGACCACAGTGGCGTGAGTGCGGCCACGACCGGGAAGTCGTCATCGGTCGCGAACACCTTCAGGCGCAGGCGCCAGTTCAGGCGCACGGACAGCAGATGGCTGACAACGGCGTAGCGCGGACCTTCCTGGGCGACATCGCGGTAAGCGCTGTAGTCGACGCCACAAAGGTCGATCAACTGTTCGAAGCCGAGGTCCGGATGATCGCGCAGGGTCTTGGCAGCAGCCAGGTAGTCGGCCGCCTTGACCGTGATCGTGAGTTCCCCGCGTGCACGCACCAGGCTCACGAGGCGGTCAGCCAGCACACGCTCCAGCGCGGCCTGCAGGGTATCGAGTTTCTGAGTCATGTCGGATGCACCTGCTCAGCGGGCGATGGTGTTTTCGCGTCGGATCTTGGCCTGCAGTTGCAGGATGCCGTACAGCAGCGCCTCGGCCGTGGGCGGACAGCCCGGCACATAGACATCCACCGGCACGACGCGGTCGCAACCCCGCACCACCGAATAGCTGTAGTGGTAGTAACCACCGCCATTGGCGCAGGACCCCATGCTCAGCACCCAGCGCGGCTCGGCCATCTGGTCGTAGACCTTGCGCAGGGCCGGCGCCATCTTGTTGCACAGCGTGCCGGCAACGATCATCAGATCGGACTGCCGGGGACTGGGCCGGAACAGCATGCCGAAGCGGTCGATGTCGTAGCGGGACGCGCCCGCGTGCATCATCTCGACCGCGCAGCAGGCCAGACCAAAGGTCATCGGCCAGAGCGAACCGGTCTTCGACCAGTTGATCAGGGTATCGACACTGGTCGTGACGAAACCTTCCTTGAGTACGCCTTCAATGCCCATGGTGTGCTTCCGTGGCTCTCGTGGTCTGGATCGAATTCATTCCCAATCGAGGGCGCCCTTTTTCCATTCGTACACGAATCCGACCACCAGGATGCCCAGGAAGATCATCATCGCCCAGAAACCTGTCGCCCCGATTTCACGGAGCGACACCGCCCACGGAAAGAGGAACGCAATTTCAAGGTCGAACAGAATAAAGAGAATCGCCACCAGGTAGTAGCGCACATCAAACTTCATGCGCGCATCTTCGAATGCTTCGAAGCCGCACTCGTAGGGGGAGTTCTTGGCAGGATCCGGACGGTGCGGACCCAGCAACGCGCCCAGCAACTGGGGCGCAACGCCGACACCGACACCGACAAGAATGAACAGAATGACGGGGAGGTATTGTTCCAGATTCATGTCAGTCGCCTTGTCAGCCTCTCATGCGGCAAAAATAAAGCGCGCTGCCCGGAAAAACACTGAAGTGCTCAACCGCGTGCCTAGCGCGCCCACCTGTTCCCTGCGCCTATGTATTGCCAGGGCGCCGAATCAAACCTCTTGGGAGAATCTGATTCACATGTCATTTTGTATGGTGCCGACGGCGAGACTCGAACTCGCACAGCTTTCGCCACTACCCCCTCAAGATAGCGTGTCTACCAATTTCACCACGTCGGCACGTGCAAACCATCATTCTACAACCAGCGCCCCCACTACAGCTTTGTAGCTGGGCCGTATTTAGACCCCGTTTACGCTGGCTCGCTGCAGGTAAGCCCTTGCAGCACAGCCTTGAATTCTAATGCCAATGAGGGTTTGCCTCAAGTACCCAGCCTGATTTTTCGCTCGCTTCAGCGCGAAGCCGGTGCAGAAGCGGCGGCGGCAGACGCCGCAGGAGCTGCCACCAGACCCGGAATCTGGGCCGCAACCGGCCCACTGGCCGCCACAGGCGCAGGAGCCGCCGCACGGTCCAGGATGCTGCCGCCAGAGCCGCCAGCGCTACGCAGGTTGCCGAAGTAGGCCAGCGCCAAGGTGCAGACAAAAAACAACGTTGCAGCCACTGCCGTCGAGCGGGACAGGAAGTTGGCGCTGCCCGTCGCACCAAACAGGCTACCCGAGGAACCCCCACCAAAGGCGGCCCCCATGTCTGCACCCTTGCCGTGCTGCATGAGCACCAGGCCAATCATGACAACCGCCGTCACCAGCTGCAGCAGCAGCACCAGATTCAACATCACTTGCATTGGGAAAAACTCCGTAGGAACTCGACTGGACCGACCTGCAGCGGCTCAGCTCGCGGCGCGGGCCACGGCGACGAAATCCGCCGCCTTGAGCGCTGCGCCGCCGATCAGGCCGCCATCGATGTCGGTCTGGGAAAAGAGAATCGCGGCGTTGTCAGGCTTGACGCTGCCGCCGTACAGCAACTTCATCTCACTAGCCCGCGGCGTCGCGGCGGCCAGTTGGGCACGCAGCACGGCGTGCACGGCCTGCGCCTGCTCCGGCGATGCAGTCCGGCCCGTGCCGATGGCCCACACCGGCTCGTAGGCCACGACCACTTCGCCGATGCACTGCCCCAGCGTGTGGATGACGGCGGACAGCTGACGCTTCACGACCGCCTCGGTCTCGCCGGCTTCGCGCTGCTCCAGCGTCTCGCCGACACACACGATCGGGGTGATGCCATTGGCGAGGGCCGCCTTGGCCTTGTCGGCCACCAGCTGGTCGGATTCACCATGGTAGGCACGGCGCTCCGAGTGCCCGACGATGGCGTAGCGGCAGCCGAACTCGGCCAGCATCGTCGCCGACACCTCGCCGGTGTAGGCCCCTTGCGCCTGGGCGGAACAGTCCTGCGAACCCCAGGCCACGCTGCTGTTGGACAGCGTCACTGCCACTTCGGACAGATAGGGAAACGGTACGCACACCGCCACCTCGGCCACGAAGGGACGGGCAGCCAGGATGCCTTGCAGCAGCTCGGCGTTCGCCGCGTGGCTGCCGTGCATCTTCCAGTTGCCTACCACCAGCTTGTGACGTGTCGTCATGATGAATGCTCTTCGATCAAGTTGAAAAATGAGGTTCAGATACCAGCCGCCTCGGGCGTCCAGCGCAGCACGATCTTGCCGACATGCTGGTTGGACTCCATCAGCGCGTGGGCTTGTGCGGCCGATGCGGCGGGCAGCACGCTGTACAGGACCGGACGAATCTGGCCAGAAGCGATCAGCGGCCAGACCCGCTCGCGCAAGGCACAGGCCACCGCGCCCTTGAAGTCCACGGAACGCGGACGCAGGGTCGAGCCGGTGATGGTCAGGCGACGCCGCAGCACGAGGCCGGCATCGAACTGCGCCTTCACGCCACCCTGCACGGCGATCACGACCAGCCGACCGTCCTCGGCGAGCGCCGACACTTCGCGTGCGATGTAGTCGCCGGCCACCATGTCGAGAATGACGTCGACACCGCGCCCTGCGGTGAGACGGCGCGCCTCTTCGGCGAAATCGGCCGTGCGGTAATTGATGGCGTGGTCCGCCCCCAGGTCCAGGCAAGCCTGGCACTTGGCGTCGCTGCCGGCCGTGGCGATCACCGTCGCGCCGAGCGCCTTGGCCATCTGGATGGCCGTGACACCGATGCCGCTCGTGCCACCCTGGATGAGCAGGGTTTCGTCCGCCTGCAGTCCCGCACGCATGAAAACGTTGGACCACACGGTGAAGCAGGTCTCAGGCAGGCTGGCGGCCTCGATGTCGCTCAGGCCGTCCGGCACCGGCAGGCACTGCACCGCCGGCGTCACGCACAACTCGGCGTAGCCACCACCCGGTGTCAGCGCGCAGACACGCTGCCCGACCGACAGACCGACCGCGGCCATCGCCTCGGCATCCCCGGCCACGATGACCCCGGCCACTTCCAGTCCCGGCAAATCCGACGCGCCCGGCGGCGGCGGGTAGGCGCCCATCCGCTGCAGCACGTCCGGGCGGTTGATGCCGCTGGCGGTGACGCGGATCAGCACCTCGCCAGGCCCCGGCACCGGGTCCGCGCGGTCGACCAGCGTCAGCACGTCCGGGGCACCCGGGCGAGAGATTTCAATGGCTTTCATGCGCGGACTCCTCCGGACGGACAGACAGGGATCAGGACTGCGACGGCTCCGAACCAGCGTCCGGTGCAGCCACAGGAGCGGACGCTTCCGGCGCGGCAGCGGACTGCTCGCTGCGCGGCGGGCGCTCGCTGCGCTCACGGCGCGGACCACGGTCACCGCGGTCACCACGGTCGTTGCGGTCACCGAACTCGCGGCGCGGCGCACGCTCGAAGCGCTCTTCTTCCATGCCTTCCGGACGCTCCAGCAGCGCCTTCATCGACAGCTTGATGCGGCCCTTCTCGTCCGTCTCCAGCACCTTGACCTTGACGATCTGGCCTTCGGTCAGGAAGTCGGTGACCTTCTCGACACGCTGGTGGGCGATCTGGCTGATGTGCAGCAGGCCATCCTTGCCCGGCAGCACGTTGACCAGCGCACCGAAGTCCAGGATCTTGACGACCGGACCTTCGTAGACCTTGCCGATTTCGGCTTCGGCGGTGATGTCGGCGATGCGCTTCTTGGCGACGTCGGCCTTGGCGCTGTCGGTCGAGGCGATCGTGATCGTGCCGTCTTCGTCGATGTTGATCTGGCAGCCGGTCTCTTCACACAGACCGCGGATGACGGAGCCACCCTTGCCGATGACGTCACGGATCTTTTCCGGGTTGATCTTCATCGTGTACAGGCGCGGCGCGAAGTCCGACACCTCGGTGTTGGCACCCGCCACCACGTCGGTCATCTTGCCCAGGATGTGCAGACGCGCTTCCTTGGCCTGCGCCAGCGCGACCTGCATGATTTCCTTGGTGATGCCCTGGATCTTGATGTCCATCTGCAGGGCGGTCACGCCGGTGGTCGTGCCCGCGACCTTGAAGTCCATGTCGCCGAGGTGGTCCTCGTCACCCAGGATGTCGGTCAGCACGGCGAAGCGGTTGCCATCCTTGATCAGGCCCATGGCGATGCCGGCGACGTGCGCCTTCATCGGCACGCCGGCGTCCATCAGCGCCAGACAGCCGCCGCAGACGGAGGCCATCGACGAGGAGCCGTTGGACTCGGTGATCTCGGAGACGACACGGATCGTGTAGGCGAAGTCTTCGCGGTTCGGCAGCAGCGGCACCAGGGCGCGCTTGGCCAGACGGCCGTGGCCGGTTTCGCGGCGCTTGGGCGTGCCCATGCGACCCGCTTCACCGGTGGCGAAGGGGGGCATGTTGTAGTGGAACAGGAAGGTGTCGCGGAAATCGCCCGCCAGCGCGTCGATGCGCTGCGCGTCCTGGTCGGTGCCGAGGGTGGCGACGACGAGGGCCTGCGTCTCGCCGCGGGTGAACAGCGCCGAGCCGTGGGTGCGCGGCAGCACGCCGGTGCGGATCTCGATCGGGCGCACGGTGCGGGTGTCGCGGCCATCGATGCGCGGCTCGCCGGCGAGGATCTGGCCGCGAACGGTCTTGGCTTCGATCTCGAACAGCAGGTTGTCGATTTCGACACCGTCGAACTCGATGCCATCGGCCTTCAGCGCGGCCTTGACTTCAGCGAAAGCCGTGCGGCAGGCGTCGGTGCGGGCTTGCTTCGAGCGGATCTGGTAAGCCGCTTCGATCTTGGCCTGACCGAATTCAGCGACCTTGGCGATCAGCGGCTCGTTCTTGGCCGGGGCTTGCCACGTCCATTCCGGCTTGCCGGCGTCACGGACCAGTTCGTTGATCGCGGCGATGGCGACCTTGGCCTGCTCGTGGCCGTACACAATGCCGCCCAGCATCACTTCTTCGGTGAGCTGCTGCGCTTCGGATTCGACCATCAGCACAGCGGCTTCGGTGCCCGCGACCACCAGGTCGAGCTGCGAGGCCTTGAGCTGCGTCGGGCCCGGGTTCAGGACGTATTCACCGTTGATGTAACCCACGCGGGCCGCACCCACCGGGCCGTTGAACGGGATGCCGGAGATGGCCAGCGCAGCGGACGAGCCGATCAGCGCGGCGATGTCGGCCGAGGCTTCCGGGTTCAGCGACAGGACGTGGATCACGACCTGGACTTCGTTGTAGAAGCCTTCCGGGAACAGCGGGCGCAGCGGGCGGTCGATCAGGCGGCTGGTCAGCACTTCCAGTTCGCTCGGCTTGGCTTCGCGCTTGAAGAAGCTGCCCGGGATCTTGCCGGCGGCGTAGGTCTTCTCGATGTAGTCGACCGTCAGCGGGAAGAAGTCCTGGCCCGGCTTGGCTTCCTTGCGGGCGACCACGGTGGCGAGCACCACGGTGTCGTCCATGTTGACGATGACGGCGCCGCTGGCTTGCCGGGCGATTTCGCCGGTTTCCAGGGTGACGGTGTGCTGACCCCATTGGAAGGTCTTGGTGACTTTGTTGAACAGGCTCATGGAATGCTCTCTTCTGGATTTTCTGGTAGGTGGCCGGTCACCGCGGCGGGATGCCATTCCATCCGGACCCGGCACCCGCACAGCAGGTTCGGATCGGGATGGAATGACACAGCAGCGCCCACGCGTGGCCGTAAAAACAAAGAGCCTGTGCTGGAGGGTCCAGACAGGCTCTTCACATGCATGCAGCGATTACTTGCGCAGGCCCAGCTTCTGGATCAGCGAGGTGTAACGGTCAGCGTCACGGTCCTTCAGGTAGTCCAGCAGCTTGCGGCGGCGGCTGACCATGCGCAGCAGACCGCGACGACCGTGGTGGTCCTTCTTGTGGGTCTTGAAGTGCGGGGTCAGGTGGTTGATGCGGGCGGTCAGCAGGGCAACCTGGACTTCCGGCGATCCGGTGTCGGCGACGCCGCGGGCGTTGGCGGCAACGACTTCTGCCTTGTTGATGTCGGACATGTCAAATTTCCTTCGGTTTCGAGGTTCACTTGCGGCCGTGGGGGAAACCGCCCCGCGCCGTGCACGCGCCGATGCGCGCCTCTTCGCCACCAGAAACAGCAACGAAGCCGGCGATTATAGCGCCAAGGCGCGCGCCAGCCTCTCCACCCCCTGAAGCAGCCGCTGCGGCTGGCGCGAGGCAAAGCACCAGCGCAGCCAGCCCTCAGCCTCGTCACCGAAGGCGGTGCCCGGTGCCAGTCCAAGACCGTGGTCGGTCACCAGCCGCTTGGCGAGCGAGAGTGCATCGCGCTCGCCATCGATCCGCAGGAAGGCGTACATCGCGCCGGGCGGCGTGGCCACCTCGACCCGCGGCACGGTCCGCAGCGCGCCGACCAGGGTGTCGCGGCACACGCGCAGCCGCGCCTGCAAGGCCGGCACCGACACCGGCGCATCCGCCAGCGCCGCCAGCCCCGCGCGCTGCACGAACACCGGCGTGCACGAGGTGTTGAACTCGATCAGCTTGCCGAGTTGCGCGATCAGCGCGGCCGGCGCGACCAGATTGCCCAGCCGCCACCCCGTCATCAGGAAGGACTTCGAGAAGCTGTGCACCACGACCAACCGGTCCTCCGGATCGGCCAGATCGAGAAAACTCGGCGCGCAGACCACCTGCCCGGGCCGGGGCACGGCGTCCGGGTAATACAGGCGCTCGTAGACCTCGTCCGACACGATCCAGGTGCCCGTGCGGCGACAGTGGTCGAGGATGACCTGCTGCTCGGCGCGGGCCAGCGTCCAGCCGGTTGGGTTGTTCGGCGCGTTGAGCACCAGCACCCGCGTGGCCGGCGTCACCGCCGCCAGCAACTCGTCCAGATCGAGCCGCCACGCACCCGCTTCGGCGCGCAGGCTCACCCGGCGCACACGGGCGCCCATGATCGCGGGCTGCGCCGTCAGGTTCGGCCAGACCGGGACGACCACGACCACCTCGTCGCCCGGATCGACCAGCGCCTGCTGCGCCAGCATCAGCGCACTCACGCCCGACGAAGTCACCGCGATGCGCTCCACGCCCACCGGCCGGTGCAGCGCCGAGATGTAGCCCGACAGCGCCTCGCGCAGCGCTGGCAAACCCAGGTTGTGGGCATAGAAGGTCTCGCCCGCCTCGATCGAGGTCACGGCGGCGTTGCGCACGCCCATGGGCGTGATTTCGTCGCTTTCACCGAACCAGAAGGCCAGCACATCGCTGCGGCCCAGGCCGGCATTGGCCACTTCACGGATGCGAGAAGCCGGCAGATCGGCAATCACCTGGCGCATGGAAACCCCACTGTGGACACGGAGCAGATCCGCAAGGATCAGAGGGGCGTCATCTTGCACGAATGCGGCTGCGCCGTCTGCTCGGCGGTGAGGTAACGGACGGTGCGGAAGCCGTAGCCGGAGCCTTCGACATCGAAGCGCACGCCCTCGGTGCCGGCCTTCTGCATCGTGCTGACGTAGAGCGGCTGCAGGAACTGGTGGTCCCCGGCGCGCATCTGACCGGCGCCCAGACCACCCAGCGCCTTGCCATCGAAGCGCGCACCGGACAGCGCCTTGGCCACCGCCGTGGCCTCGGTGCCGTGCGCGCGCTCCATCGCCTGCGCGAGCATCTCGACCATGGCCTGCATCCGCACATGCAGATAGTCGTCCTCGGGCTTGGGGAAGCGCTGGTGGAAGCTGGTCACGAGCGCGTCGGACGCCTTGCCCCCCGCGTTGGGATGCCACTCGGCCACAGCCACCACACGCCCCACGCCAGCATCGCCCAGCGCGCCCGGCACGCCCAGCGCGTTGCCGTAGAAGGTGTAGAACTTGCCCTCGAAACCGACATCGCGCGCTGCCTTGACCAGCAGCGTCAGGTCGTTGCCCCAATTGCCGGTGACCACCGCCTGCGCACCACTGGCCTTGATCTTGGTCGCGTAGGGCAGGAAGTCCTTGACGCGCCCGACCGGATGCAGCTCTTCGCCGACGACCTGGATGTCCGGGCGCTTGGCCGCGATCATCGCCCTGCCCTGGCGCACGACGTGCTGGCCGAAGCTGTAGTCCTGGCCGATCAGGTAGACGCGCTTGACCGCGGTGTCCTGCTGCAGCACGTCGGTGAGCGCGGCCAGGCGCATGTCGGCATGGGCATCGAAGCGGAAGTGCCACGGACTGCACTTCTCGTTGGTCAGCGAGGGCTCGACGGCGGAGTAATTCAGGAACAGCGCGCGGCGCTGGGGTTCGCGGTCGTTGTGCTTGTGGAGGGCGTCGATCAGCGCGGCGGCGGTGGCGGAGCTGTTGCCCTGCAACACCACGCCGATCTGCTGGTCGACCGCGCTCTTCAGCATGGTCAGCGCTTCTTCGGTGTTGCCCTTGCTGTCCAGGCGCACCAGTTCGAGCGGACGATGGCCACCGGGCAGCTTGACGCCACCGCGGGCATTCACCCGCTCGATCGCCCAGGTGAGGTTGCGCGCCACGGCTTCGCCGGCATTGGCAAACGGGCCGGACAGGCCTTCGATGAGGCCGAGCCGGATCGGATCGGCCGCCTGGGCCGCCGACGCACCCAGCGCCAGCGCGCTCGACAAGGCCAGGGAAGAAAGGGAGAACGGGATTTTTTTCATGGATTTTGAATTATCCATTACAAAATCCAGCCCTTCGCCGCGTTCAGACCGTGGACAGATCCCAGCGCGGACGCACGTCAAAGGCATAGTCCCGGCTCGCCTGCGCCCGGCCGCTGTGCAGGCGCATTGCCCCGGCCAGCGCGATCATGGCGCCGTTGTCGGTGCACAGGTGCAGCTCCGGGTAGTGCACGCGCACCCCGCGGCGGCGGCACTGTTCGTCGAGCTGCGCCCGCAGCCGCCGGTTCGCCCCCACCCCGCCAGCGACCACCATCCGCTTCAGCCCGGTCTGCTTCAGCGCCAGCAGCGACTTGGCCACCAGCACATCGACGATCGCCGCCTGCGTCGAGGCGGCCAGATCAGCCCGCGCCTGCGCGGCTTCCGGCGCAGCGGGATCGAGCTTGTTCAGCTGCGTCCAGACGGCAGTCTTCAGGCCGGCGAACGAGAAGTCCAGCAGATCACCGCGCATCAGCGGCCGCGGCAGTTTGAAGGCGGCGTCATGGCCCTGCTCGGCCAGCTTCGCCAGCGCCGGACCACCGGGGTAGCCCAGCCCGAGCATCTTGGCCGTCTTGTCGAAGGCTTCACCGGCCGCGTCGTCGATCGTCTCGCCGAGCATCGTGTACTGCCCCACCCCGTCGACCCGCATGAGCTGCGTGTGGCCGCCCGACACCAGCAGCGCCACGAACGGAAACTCCGGCGGATCCACCGAGAGGAAGGGCGAGAGCAGATGCCCTTCCAGGTGATGCACGCCCAGCACCGGCCGGTCCAGCGCCATGCCCAGCGCGCAGGCCATGCCGGTGCCCACCAGCAGCGCGCCCGCCAGCCCTGGACCGCGCGTGTAGGCAACGACGTCCACCGCCTCCAGCCCGAGTCCGGCGCCGCTCAGCGTCTCGCGCAGCAGCGGCACGACGCGGCGGATGTGGTCGCGCGAGGCCAGCTCCGGCACCACGCCGCCATAGGCCTGGTGCATGTCGATCTGGCTGTGCAGCGCCTGGGCCAGCAGCCGAGGCGGCGCGGATCCGTCCACACCCTCGGGCAATTCGACCAGCGCGATGCCGGTTTCGTCACACGAGGATTCGATGCCCAACACTCGCAGCGGCCCACTCACGCGCGTCTCCCCGCCCAGGCCCAGATGCCCATGCCCGCGACCACCATCGGCACGCACAGCCACTGGCCCATGCTCAGGTTCAGCGCCAGCAGCCCGAGGAAGCTGTCCGGCTCGCGGAAGTATTCGGCGATGAAGCGGAAGGCGCCATAGCCGATCAGGAACAGGCCCGATACCCGGCCCCAGACCACCGAACTGTCGGCCCGGTAGTGCGCCGAGCGCGTGCGGCCGTAGAACCACAGGATCACGAACAGCAGCAGCCCTTCGAGCAGGAACTGGTAGATCTGCGACGGGTGGCGCGCGATCTCGCTGCCCGACTGCGGGAACACCATCGCCCACGGCACGCTGGCGTCGGCAGCGCGGCCCCAGAGTTCACCGTTGATGAAATTGCCGATGCGCCCGCAGGCCAGCCCGGTCGGCACGCACGGCGCCACCAGGTCGGTGACCTCGAAAAAACGCTTCTTGCGCGCCCATGCGAACACGGCCATGGCCACGATCACGCCCAGCAGGCCGCCGTGGAAGGCCATGCCACCCTTCCAGACCGCGAAGATCTCGGCCGGGTTGGCCAGGTAGTACGCGGGCTTGTAGAACAGCACGTAGCCGAGACGCCCGCCCAGGATCACGCCCATGACGCCGTAGAAGAGCAGGTCTTCGACCTCGCGTGGCGTCCAGCCGCCCGCGGCGTACGGCGGCTGGCGGATGCGGCGGGCGGCCAGCCAGTAGAACAGGCCGAACGCGGCCAGATAGGTCAGGCCATACCAGTGGATCTGGAGGAAGCCCAGGTTCAGAGCGACCGGGTCGAATTGGGGATGCACCAGCATCGGCAGCACTCCGTGAGTGGGGAACAGGTGCGGATTGTCGCTGCTGCGCCAGACCGGCGCGGCCAAGGCGCGGGATCGGGGCCCGCTTCAGCGGCGGCGCGGCAGCGGCGTCTTGCGGCCCAGCGCGTCGATGGTGTTGCGCCGGCGCTGGTTGCGGTGGGCATTCTCGCGCTTCTGGCGGGCACGGGCCGTGAATCCGAGTGCGTCGGACACCGCCCACCAGACGACCGCCATCCCGAACGGCGCCAGCACCGTCCACCACGACCACTGGGCCACCGGACCGATCTCCAGCCACTTCAGCACCAGCCCCAGCACACCCAACCACACCAGCGCCATTCGACCACCCCCGGCATCCGTCCATCACAAGATGCATGATCGTCGAGGATACCCCGACTGCCACCGCCTGGCGCCGCTGTCGGATCGGCAAGGTCAACGCAGGCGCCTCTAGAATCGTTTTTCCTATCGGTGCCCGCACCACCGCTCTCCAACAGAAAACGGAACCTCCACCACATGAAGCCGCTGTTCGCCCTCACCGCCCTGGCCGTCGCCACCCTGTCCGCTCCGGCCTTCGCCAACCTCGAGCTGGCCCAGAAGAAGAACTGCATGGCCTGCCACGCCGTCGACAAGAAGCTCGTCGGCCCCTCCTACAAGGACGTCGCCGTCAAGTACGCCGGCCAGAAGGACGCCGTCGCCAAGCTGGCCGAGAAGGTCATCAAGGGTGGCTCGGGCGCCTGGGGCCAGATCCCGATGCCGGCGAATGCCGTGACGCCGGACGAGGCGAAGACGCTGGTGACCTGGGTACTGAGCCAGAAGTAAGTTCAGCGCATTCAGCGCAAACAGTCAGCGCAAGCGCAAAGCAAAAAGCCCCGACGGATCGGGGCTTTTTTCATGGCCCGAAGGCCACCATGGTCCGGTCGGGCCGGATCAGTACATCAGTACGCCTGGCCGAGCTGGCTCAGGATGGTCGGGTTTTCCAGCGTGCTGGTGTCCTGGGTGATCTCTTCGCCCTTGGCCAGCGAGCGCAGCAGGCGGCGCATGATCTTGCCCGAGCGGGTCTTGGGCAGGTTTTCGCCGAAACGGATGTCCTTCGGCTTGGCGATCGGGCCGATCTCCTTGCCGACGTGGTCACGCAGTTGCTTGGCGATCGCCTTGGCTTCGTCACCCACCGGCAGCGAGCGCTTCAGCACGACGAAGGCGCAGACAGCCTCGCCGGTCGTGTCGTCCGGACGGCCGACCACGGCGGCTTCGGCCACCAGCTCGGTGCAACTCACCAGCGCGGACTCGATTTCCATCGTGCCCATGCGGTGGCCGGAGACGTTCAGGACATCGTCGATGCGGCCGGTGATGGTGAAGTAGCCGGTCTTGGCGTCGCGGATCGCGCCGTCGCCCGCCAAGTAGTACTTGCCCTGGAAGTCGGCCGGGTAGTAGCTCTTCACGAAGCGCTCGCCGTCACCCCAGATGGTGCGGATCATCGACGGCCACGGCTTCTTGACGACGAGGATGCCGCCCTGCCCGTTCGGCACATCCTTGCCGGTCTCGTCCACGATCGCGGCTTGAATGCCGGGGAAGGGCAGCGTGCAGGAGCCCGGCACCATCGGCGTGACGCCCGGCAGCGGGGTGATCATGTGGCCGCCGGTCTCGGTCTGCCAGAAGGTGTCGACGATCGGGCAGCGGCTGCCGCCGACGTGCTTGTAGTACCACTCCCACGCAGCCGGGTTGATCGGCTCGCCCACAGAACCCAGCAGGCGCAGGCTCGACAGGTCGTAGCTCTTCGGGTGCACGGCGTCGTTGGCTTCCGCGGCCTTGATCAGCGAGCGGATGGCGGTGGGGGCCGTGTAGAAGATCGAGACCTTGTGGTCCTGGATCATCTTCCAGAAGCGGCCGGCGTCCGGGTAGGTCGGCACGCCTTCGAACACGATCTCGGTGCCGCCGAGGGCGAGCGGGCCGTAGGTGATGTAGGTGTGGCCCGTGACCCAACCGATGTCGGCCGTGCACCAGAACACGTCGTCGGCCTTCAGGTCGAAGGTCCACTTGGTGGTCAGCGCGGCGTGCAGCAGGTAGCCGCCGGTGGAGTGCTGGACGCCCTTGGGCTTGCCGGTCGAGCCGGAGGTGTAGAGCAGGAACAGCGGGTGCTCGGCGCCGACCCATTCCGGCTCGCAGGTGGTGGGCTGACCGGCGGTGAGGTCGTGCATCCACACGTCGCGGCCGGCGACCATCGTGACCGGCGCGTCGGCGCGGTTGACGACCAGCACCTTCTCGATCTTCTCGCAGCCGGGCATGGCCAGCGCTTCGTCGACGATCGACTTCAGCGGGAGCTTCTTGCCGCCGCGGACCTGGCAGTCGGCGGTGATGACGGCCTTGGCGCCGGTGTCCTCGATGCGGTCGCGCAGCGATTGCGCCGAAAAGCCGCCGAACACCACCGAGTGCGTCGCGCCGATGCGGGCGCAGGCTTGCATCGCGGCCACGCCGTCGATGGACATCGAGATGTAGATGATGACGCGGTCACCCTTGCCGATGCCGACCGAGCGCAGGCCGTTGGCGATCTGGCAGGTCTTGGCCAGCAGTTCGCTGTAGGTGATCTTGGTGACTTCGCCGCCGTCGGCTTCGAAGATGATGGCGGTCTTGTCGCCCAGGCCGCGCTCGACGTTGCGGTCCAGGCAGTTGTAGGAGGCGTTCAGCGTGCCGTCCTCGAACCACTTGAAGAACGGGGCGTTCGATTCGTCCAGGGTCTTGGTGAACGGCGTCTTCCAGGTGATCAGCTCGCGGGCGAGGTCAGCCCAGTAGCCTTCGTAGTCGGCGTCGGCCTTGGCGCACAGGGCCTCGTAGGCGGCCATGCCGGAAACGGCAGCATTCGCGACGAAGTCGTCGGAAGGCAGATAGGTTTTCAGTTCTTGGGGGGTGGTTTCGGCTTGGGTCACTCTTGTCTCCTGCGATGGATTGCTGTGAAAAACTGCTGCCCCCCACATTAGGGAGAGGCTCTTACGAACCCCTTACTTCGCAAATTTCATTCCAGTGGGGGTATCAGCTGGATCAAGGAAACACGCGCCATCCTGACACGATCGCCCCACTAGAATTCGCTGGTTTTCCCGTGTTTTTCCCCTGTCTGCTCCCCAGCAGATGCTCCGAATCTGCTCGTTGACACGCCCATGGCCCATACCCCGAACACTTCTCCCTCATCCCTTTCGCCGCTGTCGAAGGTCATCTTCGCCAGCCGCTGGCTGCAGCTGCCGCTGTACCTGGGGCTCATCCTGGCCCAGGCCGTCTACGTGCTGCAGTTCTGGAGAGAACTGGTGCATCTGATCGAGGCGGCACTGGGCAACCAGCACGCGCTGCAGATCCTGGTGCAGAGCATCGGCTACAAGAGCGCGGCGCCGCTGGAGGGGCTCAACGAAACCGTGCTGATGCTCGTCGTGCTGGGTCTGATCGACGTGGTGATGATCTCGAACCTGCTGATCATGGTGATCGTGGGGGGCTACGAGACCTTCGTGTCACGCCTGAACCTGGAAGGACATCCGGACCAGCCGGAATGGCTGAGCCACGTCAACGCCTCGGTGCTGAAGGTCAAGCTGGGCACGGCCATCATCGGCATCAGCTCGATCCACCTGCTGAAGACCTTCATCAACGCCGAGAACTACAGCGAGAAGACGCTGATGTGGCAGACGATCATCCACATCGCGTTCCTCGCTTCCGCCATCGCCATCGCGCTGTCCGACCGGATCATGCATCCGCCGGGCGCCGCAGCCCCCGGCGAACACTGACGGCTCGATCTGGGTCTCAGGGTGCCTTGGCGGTCGGTGCCGGGCACGCGGCAGCCGACACGCCGGACAGCACCGGCTTGAGCAGCGGCGCCATGCTCTTGAGGATCTGGGTGGGCAAGGCACTGGTGAACTTGTACCCGCCCGCCTCGGGGCCGAGCACGAAGGCGGTGAGCGTCCCGAAGTGCCGCGGCCCCAGGTAGAACACGAAGGTCGCGGTCCGGCTGGTGACCTTGGAGGCCAGAAGACCGCCGCCCCGGGTGTAGGTGTTCAGCCGGTTGTCGCCGGTCCCTGTCTTGCCGCCGATCACCATGGGGGCCTGACCGGGCTCGTCCAGCACCCCCCTGACGCGCCGTGCCGTGCCATCGCTCACCACCAGTGCGAGCGCCTTGCGCGCCGTCGCGGCGATCTCGGGGGCCAGCACCTGTTCGCCCTCGGTGTGCTTTTTCGCCAGCGTCACCTCGTACGGCGAGCCGGAGGCGAACTGCAGTCGGTCCAGCATCGTGGCGGGCAGGCGCCGCCCGTCGTTGACCAGGATGCCCATCAGCTCCGCCAGCGCCGCCGGCCGATCGCCTGAGCTACCGATCGCCGTGGCGTAGGACGACACCAGCGTCTCGAAGGGGAAACCGACCCGCTTCCAGCTGGCGTGGATCTTGGCAAAGGCCTCGATCTCCAGCAACTGCACGATGCGGCTGTTCTGGCCGCGCCGGGCCTTGTTGCGCAGCAGCCAGTTGTAGGACTGCTCGCGCTCGACCGCCCCGGCATCCAGCACCTGCTCCAGCGCAGCCTTGGGGTTCTGGCGCAGGTAGTCCGCCACCCACAGCTCCAGCGGATGCAGGCGGGCCAGATAGCCACGGTCGGCCAGCGAGTAGTTGCCCGGCGCGTGCCGCTCGTAGAGCTTGCGCAGGTAGTCCGGCGGCAGCGGCGTACCGGGCAGCTGCCGGACGATGTAGGCGCTGAAGTCCTCGAAGCTGCCGTCCGGGTTCACGGAGCGGTAGATCACCGCCAGCCGCGGCGCCGTCTTGTGCACGCTGGCCGCCAGGCGCTCCAGCACGTCGGCGACCGGCTTGTCGCGGTGGCGCTGGTAGAACTTGCGCATGAACTGGCGCCCCTCCTTGTTGATGAAGAGCTTGAGCAGCTCCATCCGGCGCGGGTCGTCCTCGTCCTCGAGGATGTCGGAGGCAGGGCTAGAGGCGTTGTAGAGGTGGTGGTAGACGACGTCGCGCATCAGCCGGATGAAGGGCAGGTTGAGCGAGTCGCGCAGCGCTTCATACAAGGTGGCCATGCGCCAGTTGTCGCTGCTGTTGAAATTGGCGAAAACGTGTGCACCGCCGCCAGTGAAGAAGCTCTCGCCAGGACTGGCCGAGTACTTGCGCAGCATCGCCCCTTCGAGCATGGCTGCGAGCGAACGGTCCTTGGCCGTCATCAGCCAGTCCACCGCCCAGCGTGACAACCGGTCCTTCGGGCCGACCTCGACCGCGGCCAGCGCATTGGCATCCAGCGCGGCGTACTCCTGGTGCAGCTTGGCCATGATTTCGAGGTAGGTCACCAGCGTGCGGAGCTTGGCGGTCGAACCCAGCTCCAGCTTGGCGCTGCCGTTGATGTCGAAGGGCTGATCGAGGTTGTCGGTCTGCACGCGCACCCGGTTCATGCCCTCGCCACGCTCGTACAGCGTGAAGCTGTAGAGCAGCTTGGACGGATCACCCTTCTCCAGCAGCTGGTAGCCGAGCAGGCCGGCCTCCTTCGCCACCTGCGGATCGCGCAGGCGGTTGAGCAGGCTGGTGACCTCGCGCTGCAGCCGGCCGTCGAGGTAGCTGGTGGCAGTCAGGTCAAAGCGGTCGAGTTCGTACAGGCGCGGCGTGTTCAGCATCGACGAGAGCTGCACGCGCAGCAGCGTCGAGGCGTTGCGCTCGCCGAACTCGATGCCGGCGGCCGGGCCGGTGTAGGCGCCGACCACGTCAAGAGGCGCGGCCAGCGCGGCGTCCCGCAGCGCCGGTCCGATGACGCCTTCCTGCGCCAGCAGGCGGATGTAGCTGGCGGTCATGTTCAGCAGCTGGGCGTGGCCGGGGCCGAAGTAGTGGGCCGGCCGGCGCTGGGCGATCATCAGGCTGAGCACCTGGCGGAAGGCCAGCCCGCGCGCCTGCAGCCCCGCTTCCTGCTCGCCAGGCTCGCGCAGGCGCAGGTTCGCCGCATGCACATCGACGCCGTACCAGGCCGCCAGACCGTCATTGACGCCGTGCACCTCGCCCCAGCCCCGCTGGGCGCCGAGTGGCAGGCTGTTGAGGTAGTCCTGCAGGATGCGGCGGCGGGCGCCCAGCGTCTCCTCGCCGTCGCGGTAGGCGCGCACCGAGGCCGACACCATCTGGTAGTACTTGTCCTTGGCCGACGCGGTCCGGCCTTCGGGCGAGTGGCGGAACTTCTCGGTCTGGGTGGCCAGCGTGCTGCCACCGGCGGCGGCATGGTCTTCGTGGGCCACGGCCACCGCCTGGTCCAGCACGGCCTTGCCGAGGCGGGTCCATTCGATGGCCGGGTTGTGGCGCGGCTCGGCGGTGTCGAGCACCTCGCGGTTCTCGATGAAGCCCAGCGTCTGCGCCACCAGCGCCGGCATGTCCTGCTCGCGCTCGTAGGTGTAGAGCGGGAAACGGGAGCGGAAGAGCGGTTCGCCGCGGCAGTCCGACAGAGTCAGACCGGACTGGACCTTCTCCGGATACGGCGGGAAGAAGCCGCGGGACATGAAGTCCTGCAGCGCGGCCGACTGCTGCGCCTGCGACACGACCTGGTAGCCGCGGCCAGTCAGGCTCGTGAGGAAATCCGGCAGGCGCGCGTAGCCCATGCGCTCGTCGCTCGGACCGGCTTTGGGATAGCGACTGCCGGTGGCCAGCTGCGGCTTCAGTTCGTACCGCAGATTCGCCGCCCAGTCGGAAAAGAAGCGGGACTGCAGCGCCGAGGTCTGCATCTCGACATGGGCCAGATACGACACGCCGGCCACCACCGCGAGGCCGGTGGACCATTTGGCCAGCGTGACCGGCCAGCGGCGTGGTGACGGCGGCGTGGCAGCGACAGGCGTCGATGCCGGTGTCGGGGGGGGTGCGCTGCCGTCCCCGTCCTCGGGGAAGGTCATCGGCAGCGTGTCCGGCGCGTCAGCGCCGGCGGGGGGAGCAGAGGTCGCGTCGAGGGCGCTTGCAGCCGACGGTCGGTTCCCGGTGTCGCCTGGAGTCATGGGCAGCACGTACCTGAATGTTCTTGTGGATCTCCCGGGGCAAGCACCCGGACTGCAAGGTTCCGTCGCATCGCCGGACCTTTTGGAAGCTTATCGTATCGACACGTCCTCCCTGAAACTGAAAAGCCAGTGAATGCGGGCGCTTGAAACGATTGACCCGCACCTGTTGCCAGCACCCAGCACCTGTGGCAGGACGGAGCACCCCTTGAGTAAACTCGCAGCAAGTCGACAGGCGCAGCATCGCGGATTCGCCTCCGCATGAGCCTTTCACGTACCCGTTCAATCCGCCCGCCGGGCGATCCGTCGAGAGACCCGTCATGACCACCATCCGCCAAGCCGATCTGGTTGAAAGCGTCGCCGCCGCGCTGCAGTTCATCAGCTACTACCACCCCGCCGACTACATCGCCCACCTGGCCCGCGCCTACGAACGCGAGGAATCCGCCGCCGCCAAGGACGCGATCGCCCAGATCCTGACCAACTCCCGCATGTGCGCCGAAGGCCGTCGCCCGATCTGCCAGGACACCGGCATCGTCAACGTGTTCCTGAAGATCGGGATGGACGTCAAGTGGGAAGGCTTCACCGGCTCGATCGCCGACGCCGTGAACCAGGGCGTGCGCCAGGGCTACCTGAACCCGGACAACGTGCTGCGCGCCTCGGTGCTCGAAGACCCGATCTTCGCCCGCAAGAACACCCGGGACAACACGCCGGCCGTGATCCACATGGAAGTGGTGCCCGGCGACAAGGTGGACGTGATCGTCGCGGCCAAGGGCGGCGGCAGCGAGAACAAGTCCAAGATGTACATGCTCAACCCGAACGACAACATCGTCGACTGGGTACTGAAGACCGTGCCGACGATGGGCGCCGGCTGGTGCCCACCGGGCATGCTGGGCATCGGCGTCGGCGGCACGGCGGAAAAGGCCGTGATGATGGCCAAGGAAGTGCTGATGGAGGACATCGACATGTATGAACTCCTGGAGCGCGGCCCGCAGAACAAGCTCGAGGAGATGCGCATCGAGCTGTACGAGAAGGTCAACGCCCTGGGCATCGGCGCACAGGGCCTGGGCGGGCTGACCACCGTGCTGGACGTGAAGATCAAGACCTTCCCGACGCACGCCGCCTCCAAGCCGATCGCGATGATCCCGAACTGCGCCGCGACCCGCCACGGCCACTTCGTGCTCGACGGCTCGGGCCCGTCCTACATGACCCCGCCGAGCCTGGACCTGTGGCCGGACGTGCACTGGGCGCCCGACTACAACAAGAGCAAGCGCGTCGACCTGAACACGCTGACCAAGGCCGAAGTGGCAAGCTGGAAGCCGGGCGACACGCTGCTGCTGAACGGCAAGATGCTCACCGGCCGCGACGCCGCGCACAAGCGCATCGCCGACATGCTGGCCAAGGGCGAGACGCTGCCGGTGGACTTCACCAACCGCGTCATCTACTACGTCGGCCCGGTCGATCCGGTGCGTGACGAGGTGGTGGGCCCGGCTGGCCCGACGACGGCGACCCGCATGGACGGCTTCACCCGGATGATGCTGGAGAAGACCGGCCTGATCTCGATGGTGGGCAAGGCCGAGCGCGGCCCGGTCGCCATCCAGGCGATCAAGGACAACCAGTCGGCCTACCTGATGGCGGTCGGCGGCTCGGCTTACCTGGTCTCCAAGGCAATCAAGGCAGCCAAGGTGGTCGGTTTCGCCGATCTGGGCATGGAAGCGATCTACGAGTTCGACGTGGTCGACATGCCGGTGACGGTGGCGGTGGATGCGGGCGGCACCAGCGCCCACATCACCGGCCCCAAGATCTGGCAGGCCAAGATCGGCAAGATCCCGGTCGTCGAGGCATAAGGCGCACGCCATGAACGAGCCCGTGCGCGAACGGCTGGCCACCCCGCTGCCCGCCACGGGCTGCCCGCTGTGTGGCGGGCCGAACGGCTGCGCGCCGGCGGTGTCCGGCTCCTTCGATAGCCCCTGCTGGTGCACCACGGTGCAGATCCCGGCCGAGGTGCTGGCCCGCGTGCCGACCGCGCAGCGCGGGCTGGCCTGCATCTGCCGCGCCTGCGCCGAAGCCGGCGCCCGCCAAGCTCAGATGGACGCCGACAGCGGCTGCTGAGCCGAGAAGCGGCACAGCGCCGCGAACTCGGCCGCCGGCACCGCCTTGCTGAACAGGAAGCCCTGGAACTCGTCGCAGCCGAGCTGGCGCAGGGTGTCCGCCTGCGCCTGGGTCTCGATGCCCTCGGCGACGGTGTGCTTGCCCAGCGCCTGGGCCAGCGTCAGGATGGCGCGGGTCACGGCCAGTGCGGACGGGTCCTCGCTCAGGTCCTGCACGAAGGCGCGGTCCACCTTCATCACGTCGATCGGCAGGTTGCGCAGCGTCGCCATCGACGAGTAGCCGGTGCCGAAGTCGTCCAGCGCGATCAGCACCCCCCGCTCGCGCAGCTGGCCGAGCTGCTCGCTGGCGGAGCGTGCGTCGCCCACCAGCAGGCTCTCGGTCACTTCCAGCTCCAGCATGTTCCACGGCACGCCGTGCCGCACCAGCGCCTCTTCGACATCGTCCATCAGCCGGCCGGACTGCAGCTGGCGCGGCGAGACGTTGACGGACAGGCGCTTCAGCGGCACCGCCTCGCGCCGCCAGCGCGCCAGCTGGGCGCAGGCGGCCTGGATCACCCACTGGCCGATCACCTCGATCAGCTCGGACTCCTCGGCCAGCGGGATGAACACCGACGGCGCCAGCAACCCGCGCGTCGGGTGCCGCCAGCGGATCAGCGCCTCGGCGGACACGATGCTGCCATCGGCCACGCAGATCCGGGGCTGGTAGTACAGCACCAGCTCCTTGCGCGCCACCGCCTGGCGCAGATCCGCCAGCAGGGAGCTGCGCTCCAGCAGGCGGGCATCCAGCGGCTCCTCGAACATGGCGTGGCGACCGCGGCCGGCGTCCTTGGCGGTGTACATCGCCATGTCGGCGTGGCGCAGCAGGTCGGTGCGGGTGTCGCCATGCACCGGCGCCAGCGCGATGCCGATGCTGGCCCCGAGGAAATGCTCCTTGCCGCTCAGCGTGAAAGGCACGGCCATGCGCCGGCAGACCGCGCAGGCCACGGCGGTCGCCGCCTCCGCGTCGGCCCCCGGCAGGACCAGCACGAATTCGTCGCCACCCGGCCGCGCCACCACCGCGCGGGTCGGTGCGCTCGCCTCCAGCCGCTCGGCGGCCTGGCGCAGCAGTTCATCCCCCAGGCCGTGGCCCAGGTTGTCGTTGACCGTCTTGAAATGGTCCAGATCGATGAACAGCACCGCCAGCGACGTGGCGGCCGCTGCCCCGCCCTCAGGCACCTCGAGCAGGGCGTCCAGCTCCTGGTGCAGGCCGTTGCGGTTGAGCAGGCCGGTCAGGTCGTCGTGGCGCGCCTGCCAGGTCAGTTCGCGCTCACGCTGGTGGGCGGCCAGCGCCACCGAGAGCCGGTCGCGCAGCTCGCCCGCCTCGCGCACGCGCTGCGGTGACGAGGCGGCCGACCAGGCCAGCAGCAGCAGTCCGTGGGTGCGGCCCTGCCAGCGCAGCGGCAAGGCCTGCAGCGCCAGCGCCTTGTCCTGGCGCATCGGTGCGCACCAGGACGACGAGGACAGCGCCAGCTCACTCGGTGGCCACGCCGTGCCGGCGGTCACCGCCTCCAGCGCCTGCACCTCTGCCGGCACCAGCGCCCGCACGCTGCGCCGCACCTTGCGCGGAAAGGCCTCGTCGTTCCACTGCAGATGCAGGCGCGGCACCCGCTCGGACTCGACCCGTGCCAGCCCCATCACCGCCGCGCCCAGCCCGGGCAGCGCCTGCACCAGCACGCGCCGGAACACCTCGTCGACGGCCCGGTGGCCCACGATGTCCCGGTCGATCGAGGCCAGCAGCTCCAGCGAGCGGAACTGGCCGTCGATGGCGCCGGCCATCTGGTTGAACGCCTGCGCCAGATCGCCGAATTCGTCGCCCGCCGCCACGTCCACCCGCACACCCGGCGCACGCTGCTCGATCTGTCGGGCGCCCTCGCGCAGGCGCCGCAGCGGGCCCAGCGTCCGCGCGATCAACAGGCCGCTGGCCAGCAGCACCCCGAACAGCGCACACAGACCACCGCCCACCAGCGGCCCGGTGAGCGACAGGCCCGCCGCCGTGGCGGCGGCGCGCACCTGCACCATGTCGAACTGCCAGTCCCCCGCGCCGTACTCGGCGTCGAGCGGCAGCGCCCAGCCGGTGTGGACCCGGTCGGCAATCGAGACATCGACCAGCGCCGGCTGGCCGCTGCCGCCCGCCTTGCCCGGCGTCGGACAGTGCAGGCGCAGGCCCTGCGCGTTCTGGACACACCAGTAGATCGACGCGTCCGCCGCCGCCAGCGGCTGCCACAGCGCCTCGGGTTCGAGTTCGGCCAGCCAGCGGCTGCCGTCCGGCCGGGCGGGCTGGGCCAGCACGAGCTGGAGCTGGCCATTGCGTTCCTGGGCCAGCAGCTGGCTGCGGGCGGACGGTGCCGGCATCGCCGTCGCCGCCTCGGCCAGCGGGCCGGGCCAGCCACCCGAGGCCCAGCGCAGCCGTCCACCGGCATCGACCAGCGCCGCCTGGCGGAACCGCAGGCCCATGCCGGGCAGCACGGTGCGCAGGCTGGCATCGGCGGGATCGACGCCTGGTTCTCCGGTCGGCGCAGCGCCGGGCCAGGTGGCCATGAGCGCCACGGCGTCCTCCAGATGGGTGCCCACCTGCCGGGCCACACCGTGCACGAGCATCAGCCGCTCGCGCGATTCATAACGTGTTGCCAGTGCATCGAGCACCTGCCCGCCCAGCAGCGCCAGCACCAGCAGCGGCAGCGCCACGGCCAGCAGCACGGCCAGACCGATGCGCCAGGCCAGCGGGCTGCGCAGCAGCCGACGGACCTTCGGACCAGGCGAGGAAGACGGATCAACCGGGGAGGAAGACACTAGGAGGCGGGGCATTGGAACCAGTTGTTTTCAATATCGGCGCCCAGCCATCAGCCTTGAGTAATTGCCAAGTCCCGGTGCCTGAGACAGACTGCAGCCGGGGGGCATGCGGCCCTGCCCGCCTGCGTTGCAAGAGGCATTGCCCGGAGTCGTACTTGACCTTGACGTTTCCCGCTTCCCCTGCCGAGTCGACACCGGCACGGCCGGACCACCCGGCCGACCTCTCCGAGCTGAAAGTTCTGACGGTCGATGATGACCCGGTCTTCCGCCGGTCGATGGCCTTCGCGCTGGAGGGCTACCGTTTCCAGGACCGCGACATCACCCTGCTCCAGGCCGGCAGTGCCGCGCAGGCCCGGACCCTGCTGGTCGCCCACCCCGACATCGCCCTGCTGCTGCTGGACGTGGTGATGGAGGACAACGACGACGGCCTCATGCTGGTGCGCCACGTGCGCGAGGTCATGGGCCGGCGCGACATCCGCATCGTGCTGCTGACCGGCCAGCCCGGCATGGCCCCGATGCGCGACGTGATGCGCAACCTCGACGTCAACGAGTACTGGCACAAGACCGAGCTGGGCAGCGACCGGCTGGAGGCCATCCTCAACGCCAACCTGCGCAGCCACCAGTTCATCCGCGAGGCGCTGCACACCCGGCGCCAGCTCGAGCAGCTGCTCGCCGCGGTCGACGGTGCCGGCCACGTGCCCGACCTGACCAGCCTGAGCCAGCGGCTGCTGGTGGACGTCGCCCGGCTGCTGGACATGCCCAGCGAGGGCATCGTGGTGATGTGGCCGGCGCACACCACGTCGGCGCTGGTCATCGGCGCGACCGGCCGGTTCGCGGAGCTGCAGGGCCGGCCGCTCGACGAGCTGAACGACCCGGCGCAGGTGCACCGCATCGAGCAGACCCTCACCAGCCACGCCGAACCGTCCACCGACCCCGGCGCGGCGGCGGCCCATGCGCTGGATCTGCTGATGCCGCTGCACCCGTCGTCGGCGCTGTCCACCGCCGCCGGCCGCCAGATCGATCTGGCCACGCTGTTCGCGCTGTGGATGCCGCGGCGCCACCCGCCCGGTACCAACGAGACCGAGATGGTGCAGCTGCTGGTGGCCAATGTCGGCGCCCAGATGCACCGGCTGGAGCTGATCGCCAAGCTCGACCGGCTGGCCTACCAGGACCCGCTGACCGAGCTGCCCAACCGCAATGGCCTGCTGCGCATGATGCATGCGGCGGGCGAGCGCCTGTCGACCATGGTGCTGCAGTTCGAGGACGTGGACCGGTTCTCCGACCTGAACCTGATGCTCGGCTTCGAGACCACCAACCGGCTGCTGCAGGCACTCGCCCAGCGGCTGCGCGACGAGGCCGGCCCGGAAGTGCTGGTCGCGCGGGTGGACAACGACACCTTCGCCCTGCTCGGCCCGCGCGACCGGCTCGACACCTCCCTGCACCGCCACCGCAGCGAGGGCATCACCGTGAGCGACGGCCACTTCTCGGCCGTGCTGCACCTGACCGGCGCCCGGGTCGATCTGGCGCTGTTCAGCGGCCCGCCGGAAGAGACCCTGTCCACCGCCCGCTATCTGCTCAACGACGCGAAACGGCGCGGATCCGGCCAGGAAGTGGCCTACCGTCCCGGCATGGAAGCCGCCGCACGCGACAACTACCGGCTGGGGCAGGCGCTGCACGAGGCACTGCGTGCGGGCGAGATCCACATCGCGCTGCAGCCGCAGGTCTGGCTGGACAACGGGACGCTCAAGGGATTCGAGGCCCTGGCGCGCTGGACCGACCGGCGCGGGCAGGAGGTCTCCCCGGTCACCTTCATCGCACTGGCCGAGGCCTCCGGCCACATCACCGCCCTGTTCACGCAGGTGCTGCAGCAGTCCTGCCACGCCTGGCGGGTGCTGGAGGCACTCGGGCTGGGCCACCTGCGCATCGCGGTCAACCTCTCGGCGCTGCAACTCTCCTCGCCCACGCTGGCACAGGACATCGCCGACCAGTGCGCCGACGCGGGCGTGCCGCCCGACGCGATCGAGCTGGAGGTGACGGAAAGCGCCGTGATGCTCGACCCGGACGGCGCCACGCTGCAGCTCACCCGGCTGCGCCAGATCGGCTTCGAGGTGGCGCTGGACGATTTCGGCACCGGGTTCTCGTCGCTGGCCCGGCTGCGCAGCTTCGATCTGGACTGGATCAAGATCGACCGCGCCTTTCTCGGCGAGATCGGCCAGCGCCCCGACCGCGAGACCCTGCCGGACATGATCGTCACGCTGTCGCGCCAGCTCGGCCTGAAGTCGCTGGCCGAGGGCGTCGAGACCGAAGCCCAGCGCCTGTGGCTGGTGCGCAGCGGCTGCATGGCCGCGCAGGGCCTGCTGATCGGGGCGCCCATGCCGGTTGCGGCCCTGCCCGACTGGCTGCACGCACACGGCCATCTGCCGGTCCCGCCCCCCGCTGCGACCGATTGAAGCCCGACCCACCGCCCCTGCCGCCCCGGGCCACGTGGAAACGCGAGGCCCGGGTGCTCACGCTGCGGCTGCTGCCGTGGGTGGTGGTCGTGTGCGTGGCCGGCGCGCTGAGCTATCTGCGCCTGCTGGACCTGCGACTGACGCCGCTGCGCAACGGTGCGCGCCTGCTGATCGAGCAGAGCGTGGCGCTCACCACCAGCGAGCTGTCCAACCTGTCGCGCGACGCGCTGGTGCTCGGGCAGAACCCCGCGCTGACCGCCGCCATCAGCGCCGACAACCTGCCCGCCACCGGCACGGCCCTGCTGACCTTCGCCCGGGCCTCGCGCCCCTATGCCCGCATCGCCTGGGTCGACGAGACCGGCCGCGAACGCAGCCGCATCGACAACAGCGACGGCATCGCCACCCTGGTCGACCCCGCGCGGCTGCGGCGCAACGCACCCAACTCCTGGCTGAAGTCGCTCGCCGACCTGCTGCCCACCGAGGCCCGCTTCACGCCGCTCGACTACCGCGACGGCGAGATCCGGCTGCACGCCGGGTCACCGGTCTACGACGGGCGGGGGCGCCAGCGTGGCATGGTGGTGCTGACGCTGGACCTGCGCCGCCTGCTGACGCAGCTCCATGCACTCGACAGCGCGGGCGTCCAGCCCATCCAGCTCGTCGGGCCGGACGGGCGGCTGGTCGAGGTCGGCTCGGCCACACCCGGCCTGCCGTTCACCGACCCCGAGCTGTGGCAGCTGATGCAGGACCAGGGCCGTGGTCGCCGGGAAGGGGCCGAGGGCATGTGGCAATTCCAGGACTTCCTGCCCACCGAACCCGGTCCCGGCCGGCTGGCCTCGGCCCCCTGGCACTTCATTGCGCAGGTGCCGGCCGAGACGGTCGGCCTGCTGCGCAGCACGAGCGCCTGGCAGAGCGGCGGCGCCAGTGCCCTGGTGCTGGTGCTGGCGGCCTGGGCCACCCGCCGGCGCCGCCAGATCGAGCGCGAGCGCGAGCTGCTGCTGGCCGATCTGCAGATCAACCACCGTGCGCTGGCCGCCGCCAAGGCCGAGGCCGAGGCCTCACTGGAGCGGCTCCAGCACCTGCAGAACGAACTCGTGCAGGCCGAGAAACTGGCCTCGCTCGGGCTGCTGGTGGCCGGTGTCGCGCACGAGCTGAACACCCCGCTGGGCAGCGCCAAGGTCACGGCGTCCACCATGTCACGCCGACTGGACGACGCCCTGCGCAGCGCCACCGCCGACACGCTGACGCAGCAGCAGATGCGCACCGTGCTGGACAACCAGCGCACCGGGCTCGACATCGTCGACCACAGCCTGGGCCGCGCCGGCCAGGTCATCCGCCTGTTCAAGCAGCTGGCGGTGGACCGGGGCGCCGTCGAGCGCCGCGTGTTCACGCTCGACGACCTGCTCAGCGACGTGCGGCGGCTGCTCGCGGCGCGCCAGATCGCGCCGGACGTGGCGCTGCACATCGAACCCGCGCCCGGCGTGGTGCTGGACAGCTACCCCGGCCCGCTCGGACAGGTGGTCGAGAATCTGGTCGGCAACGCCCAGCTGCACGCCTTCGACACGGACATCCATCCGCCGCCGCCCCGCTCCTCGCCCGCCGAGGTCCGCGTGCGCAGCCAGATCGACCCGCACAGCGGGCTGCTGGAAATCGCGGTGATCGACAACGGCCGCGGCATCGACCCCGAGGTGCTCCCGCGCATCTTCGACCCCTTCTTCACCACCCGGCGCGGCCGCGGCGGCACCGGCATCGGCCTGCACCTGTGCCACCACTTCTGCACCCAGGTGCTGGGCGGCCGGGTGACGGTCACCACCAGCCCGGGTCAGGGCAGCCGGTTCACGGTGCAGATTCCGCTGAAGGCGCCTTGACGGCATCCTCCGGGATCGGTGCCGGCAGCGGAGCCGGCAGGTGCACGACCCGCTGCGGATACGGGATGCTGATGCCCTCGCGCCGCAGCAGGGCGAGGATGGCCAGATTGACTTCGGAGCGCACATTGCCCTGGCCGTTCTCCGGATCCGAGATCCAGAAATACAGCGTCACCTCCAGCGCGTCGGTTCCGAAATTGGTCAACTGCGCGCTCGGCCCCGGCGCTGCCAACACGCGGGGCACCGCGGCAATCACCTCGACAAGCCGGACCTGCAGCGCCGCAATATCGGTCGCGTAGTCCACGCCCACCGAGGTGGTGAGCAGCACATTGCGGTCAGCCAAGGACATCGTCTGCACGGCCGTGGTGACAAGGATTTCGTTCGGGACAATGGCCTCGCGGCCGGACGGCGCACGGATCACCGTGTAGCGGGTGGTGATGTCGGTGATCACGCCTTCGAAATCGGCGACCTTCACCATGTCACCGATGCGCAATGCCCGTTCCGCCAGGATCACGAAGCCACTGACGTAGTTCGCCGCCAGCTTCTGCAAGCCCAGGCCGATGCCAACGCCCAGTGCACCACCCAGGACCGAGAGTGCCGTCAGGTCGATCCCTACGCCCGACAGCGCCATCAGCAGCCCGATGGACAGCAGCGCAGCACGCAGCACATTGGCAGCAACCTTGCGCAGCGACAACTGCGCACCGACCGCACCGGCCAGCAGCCGCGCCTCCAGCGCCGCCGAGATCCACAGCGCCACCACCAGCACGAAACCCGCCGTCAACGCACCCTCGATCACGTGGCGCAGGCTGATCGGATGCGCGCCGATGACCCACTGGATACCATCCAGTTCATCAAGCACGGCAGGCAGCAGACCGGTCACCCAAAGCACCATGCCCAGCCAGGCGAACCACGAGATCGTGCGCTCCACCGCGCGTACCAGCGCCGACTCCGGAAACGCCAGGCGCAGCACCCGCACGCTCAGCCGGATGACCAGCAGTGACAGTAGTACTGGAATGGCAAGTCGGAACACGGCCAGCGGCAGCCCGAGATCCAGCAACACCCGCCGCGCCACATAGGCCAGTGCCAGGGTCAGCACCGGGAACAGTACGCCGTCGAACAGGTGCGCGCCGAACCAGATCGAACGGCGGTCCGGCGGATCCTGCAGGCTGCGGCGCAGACTCCAAACCAGCAACCAGCACACCAGCACCACGCCTGCCAGAACGGCCAGTTCAATCAGCGACGACGGACGAGCCAGGGACGCCAGCAAGGTGGACAGATCAACAGCGGGCGGAATCGTCATGGTGTACACAGTCTCGGAGGATCAGGAATCTCGATTCTGCCGGTCTACTGGGTCAACTTGCGTTTCGGGGTGTTTGCCGCAGCGTTGGCGTGGAAGCCCCGACAATCGGCATATGCACGCGCCCCCCCTTGCCGGCCCATTGGACATCGAACTCCTCCACCTCGACGGCGGCGTGGTCGTCGTGCGCAAGCCAGCGGGACTGTTGTCCGTACCTGGCCGCGGGCCGGAGCGCGCCGACTGCGTGTCTGCAAGGGTGCAACAGCGCGTGCCGGACGCCTTGGTCGTGCACCGACTCGACATGGCCACCTCCGGGTTGCTGCTGATGGCCCGTGGCCCACAGGCACAGCGGCTCCTGAGTGCGGCATTTGCCGAACGGCGTGTGACCAAACGCTATGTAGCGGTTGTCGCGGGCATGCCAGACAACGAATGCGGCGAGGTATCGCTGCCACTGGTCTGCGACTGGCCGAACCGGCCGCGCCAGATCGTCGACCACGCACTTGGCAAGCCTGCACTCACACGCTGGCGGGTACTCTCGCGCCATGCGCTGGACGGTACGGCCCGGGTTGAACTTGAACCCGTCACCGGACGCTCGCACCAGTTGCGAGTCCATCTGCAGTCGATCGGGCATCCGATCGTTGGCGATGAACTGTATGCGCCGACCCACTGGCAGCGGGCCTCAGGGCGGCTGCTGCTGCATGCCAGTCAACTTGCCTTTGCGCACCCGCTCACCGGGGAACCCCTGGCCTTCCTCGATCCAGCCGACTT
The DNA here is from genome assembly GCF_963924895.1 of uncultured Sphaerotilus sp. Taxonomy (NCBI): domain Bacteria; kingdom Pseudomonadati; phylum Pseudomonadota; class Betaproteobacteria; order Burkholderiales; family Sphaerotilaceae; genus Sphaerotilus; species uncultured Sphaerotilus sp. The sequence goes on along the minus strand of NZ_CAWURG010000020.1, from coordinate 107,130 downwards.
TTGAAATGCATTCGGTCAGGCCACGCTGCTGTTTCGTTCAGCACGTGCCGCCGCTTCGCCGTCCTCGCGGATGTGCCGAAGGAAATAGCGCAGGAAAAACACCCCCATGCCGAGCATGAAGGCCAGGCCCGCCGCGCTCATCAACCCGTAGTCGGTTGACAGAAAATCTTGCAAGGCATGCATGGTTGGCTCCTCGTTGAATCAGGCCTCCATCACACCCCTGTGACAGCCTGCACCGATTGCGATGCATCAAGCGACACCAGCACACCCTCTGGACCAGATCAAAAAAATGCCCCCGGGTTGATCCAACCTGGGGGCAAATGCTCTGATGTGCCGACCACGAGGGCCGTGAAACCATCGATCGACAGCACCGAGACTACCGTGGCAGCGGCAGCGCACGCCCTAGGGAATGCGTTGATGCATTGCTGGGAACTCTGGCGAAACGTGAACGCTGACCGGATTCAGGCGCCAGCAGACGGCGGAGGCCGGTTGCGGGCGGGAATGCCCAGCGCCGTGTGACCCGGCGGCACATCGTGCAGGACCACGGCATTGGCCCCGACCCGCGCCCCATCGCCCACCTGCACCCCCCCGATGATCTTCGCGCCTGAGCCGACGAAGATGTCGTCGCCCAGCCGGGGAAAGGCCCCGCGGTTCTCGCCGATGACGACGCCGCTCTCCAGCCACACGTTGCGCCCGCCGCGCACGCTGGAGTTGATCACCACGCCCACCGGATGGATCAGCACGAAGCCCGGGCCGAACTGCGACTTCACGCCGATCACGCAGCCGTTGAGCCACTTGTTCAGGATGTGCGGCAGCAGCGCCAGCGGCGCCAGACCAAGGCGTGCCAGCCAGGCCTGCAGCCGGTAGAGCGCATTGGCCAGCGTGCCGTCGGCCAGCACCACCTTGAGCAGCGAGACGGGCGGGCCGCCCTCGCCGTAGAGCACCTGCTTGGCGCGCAGGTCAGACAGCAGCAGCTTCATGGGCGGCGCACCTCAGTTGTCCTTGACCTGGGTGCGGAAGTCGACCAACGCCAGGATGTTGTTGCGCCACTGGCGTTCGCGGGCGATGTAGGCACGCGCGGCCTGGCCGATCTTCTGCAGCGCTGGCAGGTCGCGGCTGCGCTGCAGGACCATGCCGACCGCGCTTTCCAGGTCGCCGGCCTTGAACAGCCAGCCCGTCTCGTTTTCCTGGACCACTTCCTTGATGGGAATGAAGTCCGGCGCGATCGGCGCGATGCCGCAGGCCATGAACTCGAACAGCTTGACCGGCGAGGTGTAGTCGCCCGCGCTCGGCAGCACGGCCATGTCCATCGCCGCCAGCAGGCCCGGCACCTCGTCGTGCGAGACGCGGCCGGTCAGGATCACCTGCTGCTCCAGCCCGTTCTTCGTCACGAACGCCTGCACGGTCGGGAAGGTCGCGCCATCCCCGACCAGCAGCAGCTTCAGGTGCGGATTGGCCTTCAGGCGGTCGGCGATCTTGTAGACGAACTGGTCGATCGCGTGCCACGGAACAAAGGCGCCCAGGTAGCCGCACACCACTTCGCCGTCCTTCAGCCCCCACTTGACGCGGGTCTCGGCGCGCTGCGCGGGGGTGAAGCTGAACTTGTCGATGTTGGCCGCGTTGTGCGAGACCAGCGAGGGCGCGATGTGGCCGTGCGCCTTGGTCACGCGGTCGCGGAAGGCGCCGGACACGAACACCAGCCCGTTGGCCCGGCGGAACACCCAGCGCTCGATCATCGTCGCCAGCTTCAGGAAGAACAGCGGGCGCACGCGGTAGACGGTGGCCGAGTCGTTGACCTCCAGGATCACCGGGATCTTGCGGGCGCGGCCGATCACCACGGCGACGAACATGTACAGGGAGTAGCGCTCGTAGATCAGGTCCACGTCCTTGTGGGCGCTCAGGTACTCGCGGATGCGCCAGCCGGACACGGCGTTGTAGGCCAGCTCGACCAGTTCGAACAGCGGCTCGGGCAGGCTGGTGACCCACTTCATCCACGGACGGGCCTGCTTGGTCGGGCTCAGCGCCTTGGGGCTCGCATACGGGTCCGCGCCCGGCAGCGAAATGATGTCGACGGTCACCCCTTCGGCGCGCAGCGCGTCGGTGATGCCGCGGATGTGGACGCCTTCGACGGCCTTGCCCTGGGTACGGTGGTGGTACAGCACACGGCGCAAGGGAGGGAGGACAGCAGGCTTGTTCATGGAGGGGAGTTGGATTTCCGTATTCACGCGGCCGTGATGGTACGCGGGCCACACCCGTGCGCAGGCGGTCGAAGCACACAGCTTCGATGTTTGTGCAACAGCCTGCGGTACCAAGTAATTCCAGATTAAGCCGACTCCCGCGTCTGACGGGTGTCCGTCACGCGGATTGCGTGCAGAAGCCGGTACGATCGAGCTTTTGCGCCAGAACATCGGTCATCGACAATGAGCTTCGCGGTCTTCCTGTTGTACGTGTTCCTGAGCTTTTTCCGGCCGATCGAATTGTTCGTGCCCGAAATTGCAGAATTTCGACCCATGCTGGTGCTCTGGACGCTGGGGTTTGTGCTGGCGGCCGGTCGTGCGATGGTGCGCAAGCAGGTGGCGGCTCGGGCCATCGACTTCAAGCTGCTGTTCGGGTTCATGCTGGCGCTGGGCCTGTCCCTGCTGTTCAACGGCTGGGCCGGCGGCGCCTTCACCGCGATGAACGACTTCAGCACCTCGTCGATGCTGTTCGTGCTGGTGGCGCTGAACGTGACCAGTCTGGAGCGGCTGAAGAAGACCTGTGCCGCGGTCGTTCTGTCCATGCTGATCGCGTCTGGTTTCGGCATCCAGGCGTTTCACACGGGCCAGTACGCCACACAACTGGTGCTCCGCCAGACAGCACCGAACCACGAGGAAGATGACCCCAGCCGGGCACCACCGTCCTCTGCGTCGGAGATTCCTGCCCAGGACACCACGGGCTGGTACCTCTGGCGGGTGCGCGGCCAGGGCTTTCTGAGCGACCCCAACGACTTCTCGCAGGTACTGGTGATGTGTCTGCCGTTGCTGTGGGCGGCCTGGCGGGCTGGCAAGCATCTGCGCAATCTGTTGTTCGTGCTCGCACCGGGCGCCGTGATGGGCTATGGCATCTACCTGAGCCAGTCGCGTGGCGCGATGCTGGGTGCGGCCTCGCTGTTGTTCTTCACCGTGCGTGCGTGGCTGGGCACGACCCGCACCACGCTGCTGATGGCCCTCGGCGGCACGGCCTTCATCGCAGCCAGCGCCATCGGCGGCCGGGCCATCTCGTCGCAGGAACAATCGGCTGCCGACCGCATCGAGGCCTGGTCGGTCGGGCTCGAACTGCTGAAATGGCGCCCGGTCTTCGGCATCGGCTATGGCAATTTCACCGACCACAATCCACTGACCGCACATAACTCCTTCGTGCTGTGTTTTGCAGAATTAGGACTGGTGGGTTATTTCCTCTGGATCGGCATGATCGTGCTGACGTTCAAAAGCCTCAGTTCCGTGATTGACTGCATGCCGAGCAGCAGCCCGCACCGCCAGATGGTCGCGCTGCTGCGCAATTCGCTGGTGGGTTTTCTGGTTTGTGCATGGTTTCTGTCGCGCACCTATCAACCCGTGCTGTACTTTCTCCTCGCCCTGTGCGTTTCTTCCTGGTATTGCGCCACGCAATCTCCCGCAATGTCAGATCGGGATTCCGTCGCCTACCAGCGTACCCATGAAGTCAAGTGGGTGAAAAGTACGCTGTTGATGATGGCCTTCACGATTTTTGCAGTCAGGGCCTTCGTGTTTTCTCACAACATGGGCGGCGCTCGCTGAGCTTCAGCTTTACAGGGTCTTCCCGGACAGCCGGGCGATGCTAGAGTTCGGCCGGTCCGTTTTTCCGAGCGCTCCGGCACCTGTTTTTGCACTGGGCTCCCGGTCTGTCTACTGCGGACTGGCCAGCGCGCTGGCTGACCTCCACAACATCAAAAGGCTCCGATGAGTGTCGTGCTTGTCCTTCTCGCCCTGCTGGCGGCCATTGCCGGCGTCGTGGCACTGTTCATCCGCCAGCGCAATATCCAGACCTGGCTGGCCAGCTACCTGAAGCAGGACTGGCACGCCCCCGCCCCGGCCGGGGTGACGAAGCACGTGATGTTCTGCTTCGTCGACCACTACGAACCGATGTGGAAGCAGCCGGACTACGCCACCGAATGCAAGCGCGTGGCCCGCTGGCGCCAGGAATACCCCGCCCTTTGCGCCCCCTTCAAGGACGCCGACGGCCGCGGACCGATCCACAGCTTCTTCTATCCTGAAGAGGAATACCGCCCCGAGCACCTCGACCCGCTGGTCGAGATCTGCCGCATGGGGCTGGGCGAGATCGAGATCCACCTGCACCACGACAAGGACACCGAAGCCGGCCTGCGCGAGAAGCTGCGCCGCTTCACGCAGCTGCTGGTCGATCGCCACGACGCGCTGCCGGTCGATCCGGTGACGAAGCAGCCGCGCTGGGCCTTCATCCACGGCAACTGGGCGCTCGACAACTCGCACCCCGATGGCTATGGCTGCGGCGTGAACAACGAACTGATCGTGCTGCGTGAAGAAGGCTGCTACGTCGACTACACCTTCCCGGCCTCGCCCGATCCCTGCCAGACCTCGACGATCAACAAGATCTACTACGCCAAGGACGACCCACACGCCTGCAAGTCGCACGACACCGGCGTGCGCGTGAAGGTCGGCGGCCGGGCGTCGGGCGACCTGATGCTGATCCAGGGGCCGCTCGGCTTCAAGTGGAACGACCGCAAGTTCGGCATCATCCCGCGCATCGAGAACTCGGACATCCGCACCAGCTGCCCGCCGACGCCGGACCGCGTGGACGCGTGGGTCGAGACCGGCATCCACGTCGAAGGCAAGCCGGAATGGATTTTCGTGAAGATCCACACCCACGGCACGCAGGAACGCGACATGGACACGCTGCTGGGCGAGCCGATGCGCCGCACCTACGAACACCTGCACGCCAAGTACAACGACGGCAAGGACTGGAAGCTGCACTACGTCAGCGCCCGCGAGATGTACAACATCGTCAAGGCCGCCGAGCAGGGCCTGCCGGGCGAGCCGGGCCAGTACCGCGACCTGGTGATTCCGCGTCCCGGCTACCGCGACACCACGAACGCAGCGGCGAAAGGCTGATCGGTGCTGCACACGCTGCTGGCCCTCATCGCCATCGGGGGTGTCGTCGCGGTCCTCTATTCCTACGCGCTCTACCCGGTCGTGCTGTTCGTCGTCGGATCGGTGGTCCAGGGGCTGCGCGATGTCGGCTTCGTCTTCCGCAAGCGCGACCGCCGCATCGACGCCGGCCACACCGAGGCCGAGCCGGACTGGCCGCCGGTCGCCGTCGTCATCTCGGCCTACAACGAAGAGACGCACATCGTCTCGCGCATCGAGAACCTGCTGGCGCTCGACTACCCGGCCGACCGCTTGCGCGCCTACATCGGCTCCGACGGCAGCCGCGACCGCACGGCCGAGTTGATGGCGCAGTTCAAGGACGAGCCGCGGGTCGTCGCCCTGCCCTTCGAGGTCAACCGCGGCAAGGCCAGCGTGCTGAACGATCTGGTGTCGCGCACGGTCGAGCCGATCGTCGTGTTCTCGGACGCCAACACCTACTTCGAGCGCAGCGCGCTGAAGCGGCTGGTGGCGCGTTTCCAGGACCCGAAGGTGGGCGGCGTCACCGGCGAGCTGCGCCTGCTGGGCAACGCCGGCGGCGACAACCAGGACAGCCTGTACTGGCGCATCGAGCAGTTCCTGAAGTTCTTCGAGGCCCGCATCGGCGCGCTGCTGGGTGCGAACGGCGCGATCTACGCCATCCGCCGCACCCTGTGGCAGCCGCTGCGCCCGGACACGATCTGCGACGACTTCTGCGTCGCGATGAACGTGTCGGCCGCCGGCCATCGGCTGGTGTACGAACCGAAGGCGTGGGCCGAAGAAGACACGCCCGAGCAGATCGGCGAAGAGGTCAAGCGCCGCATCCGCATCGGCATCGGCAATTTCCAGGCGCTGGCCCGCCACCCGCAGTACCTGACGCGCACCTCGCTGGCCACCGCCTTCGCCTATGTCTCGCACAAGGTCTTGCGCTGGACGGCACCGCACCTGCTGCTGCTGGCACTGGCCGCCTCGGTCGCGCTGGCCGTGCGGGAACAGTCCTCGGGCTGGGCCATTTACGCGCTGGCGCAGGCGACGAGCTATGGACTGGCCTGGGCCGGCTGGCGGCTGACGACCCGCGGCGTGAAGCTGCCGACGCTGGTCAAGCTGGCCGCCTTCCTGTTTGCGCTGAACTGGGCGTTCCTGGTGGCGTCCTGGCGTTTTTCGACCGGGCGGGCCAGCGGAAGCTGGGGCCGCACGAGCCGCTGAATCTGACGAATTGCGACACATTGAAGAACCACCGGGAGTGCATGCCGTGTTGAGGGTAGGAATCATTGGCTGCGGCAAGATTGCCGACGGCCACGTCGAACAGATCCGCGCCATCGGGCGCGGCGAGGTGGTCGCCGTGTGCGACCGCGAACCGCTGATGGCCGAACAACTGGCCGTGCGACTGAAGATCCCCGGCCGCTACGACGACGCGGCGGAGATGTTCGCCAAGGAGCGGCTGGACGTCGTCCACATCGCCACGCCGCCGGACTCGCACCTGTTCCTGGCGAAGATGGCGTTCGCCGCCGGCTGCCATGTGTTCATGGAAAAGCCGTTCGCGCTGACTGCCGCGCAGACACGCGAGATCCTGGCGCTGGCCGCGCAGGCCGGGCGCAAGGCAGGGGTGAACTACCTCTACAACTACGAGACGCCAGGGCTGGAGCTGGAGGAACTGGTCAAGAAGGGGACGCTCGGCGAGATCGTCCACCTCGACACCAACTACGGCTACAACCTCGCCGGCGACTATGGCCTGGCCGTGATGACCGACCCGGGCCACTGGGTGCATCGCCTGCCCGGCAAGCTGTTCCACAACGTGCTCGACCACGTGCTGGCCAAGGTCATCCCCTTCCTCGGCGACGAGATCGACACCCGCGTGCTGGCCTTCCGCCGCCGCGGCCCGACCGGCTCGGCCATCGTGGACGCGATGCCCGACGAGCTGCGCTTCATCCTGCGCAGCGGCGGTGTCACCGTGAGCGGCAACGTCAGCGCCCACGGCCGCCCCGTGCCGCACACGCTGAAGGTGGTCGGCACGAACGATTCGGTCGAACTCGACTACACCGCCCGCACGCTGATCCAGGCCTCGCGCTGGTCGGCGCCGAGCGCGCTGGGCCGCCAGTTCATGGCGTGGACCCAGGCCAAGCAGCTCGCCGCCAACGGCCGCCGCAACATCACGCGCTTCCGCAAGTACGAGTTCCACTACTTCCAGTGCATGCGCGTGCTGCTGGACCGCTTCTACGACGCCGTCGAAGGCAAGGGACCGGACCCGATTCCGCCCGAGCAGATCCTGCGCGTGTGCCGCGTGATCGACCAGATCGTCGAGGGTGTGGACGCCTGCATGGCACAACAGAACGGCAACGGCACCGCCAAGGAGGTCGCAGCATGAAGATCCTCGTCACCGGCGCCGGCGGTTTCCTCGGCAAGCAGATCGCCCGCAGCCTGCTGATGCAAGGTCAGTTCGACCTGCGGCTGCACTTCCGCAACAAGGCCCCGGCCGGCTTCATCGAGTCGCTGGTCAAGGAATTCCCGCAGGCGCAGATCGAGACGGCCGCGGCCAACCTGCTCGCGCGCGGCTCGTTCGACGCGATGCTGCAGGGGGTGGACTGCGTGATCCACGCGGCGGCCGGCATGAAGGGCGCGGCGGCCGACATGTTCGCCAACACCGTCATGGGCAGCCGCAACGTCTTCGAGGCGTGTGGCAAGACCGGCATCCAGCGCATCACGCTGATCAGCTCGTTCGCGGTCTACAAGACCGACGGGATGAAGCCGGGCGACACGCTGGGCGAGGACACCCCGATCGAGCCGGTCGGCGTGGACAAGGGCCCCTACGGCTATGCCAAAACACGCCAGGAACACATGTTCATGGAATACGCGGCGCAGTACGGCTTCGAGACCGTGGTCCTGCGCCCCGGCGTGATCTACGGGCCAGGCGGTGGCGCGCTGTCGCCGCGCGTCGGGCTGAAGGCGATGGGGCTGTTCGCGAGCCTGGGCAATGGCGCGCTGCTGCCGCTGACCTATGTCGAGAACTGCGCTGACGCGGTGGCGCGGGCAGCGGTCCACGCGCCGAGCGGCAGCGCGTTTGCCGTCACCGACGACAACATCCCGACCTGCCGCCAGTACCTCGACGGCTACCTGAAGAACGTGCAGAAGATGCGCGTCATCCCGCTGTCCTTCGGGGTGTTCCTGTGGCTATCGAAGCAACTGGTGGCCTACAACAAGAAGTCGAAGGGCCAGATGCCCGCGGTCTTCACGCCCTACGTCGTCCAGTCGATGTACACGCCGATCCGCTACAGCAACGAGGGCCTCAAGCGCATCGGCTGGACCCAGCGCGTGCCGACGCCCGAAGGACTCAGCCGGACTTACGCCTGGTTGAAGGCGCAGCCACCACGCTGATCCGCGCCGGGTCGCTGGCACCGCTGCCACAGGCGCTGCCAGCCCCCGGTGAAGCGCTGCATCCCCCGCAGCCGCTGCCACATCCCGCAGATGCAGACACCCCCGCGCGGCGCCCAAGCTTCAGCTTGAGAACGCGCGTGGCGGTGTGCCACAGCGCCCAGCCGCAGGCCGCGGCGATCACGGTGGCTTCGAAGGCGGCGTACAGCGTCGGGGTGCTCATGGTCATGCTCCGGTCAGGGCCTTGGCGATGTGGAAGGTCAGGAACGCCGCGCCGTAGGCCAGCGTGGTCAGGTAGGCCGCCGACAGCCACATCGTGCGCGCCGAGTTGGTCTCGCGGCGGATGACGGCCAGCGTCGAGATGCACTGCGGCGCGAACACGAACCAGGCCAGCAGCGACAGCGCCGTCGGCAGTCCCCACTGCGCGCCGATCAGGCCAGCGAGCTGCTGGGTGGCGGCTTCGCTGGTGTCGGACAGCGCGTACACCGTGGCCAGCGCGCCAACAACCACTTCGCGCGCCGCCATGCCGGGCACCAGCGCGATGCAGATCTGCCAGTTGAACCCGATCGGCGCGAACACGAACTCCAGCGCGTGGCCGATCATGCCGGCGAAGCTGTAGGAGATCGCGGCCCCCGTGGCACCCTCTGGCGGCGCCGGAAAGCTGCCCAGCCCCCACAGCAGCACGGTCAGCGACAGGATGATCGTGCCGACGCGGCGGATGAAGATGCGCGCCCGCTCCAGCAGCCCGATCGCCAGGTCGCGTGGATTCGGCAGGCGGTAGGCGGGCAGCTCCAGCAGCAGCGGCTGCTCGGTATCACCCTGGCCCGAGAACCAGCGCTTGAGCACCATCGACACCAGCACTGCACTGGCGATGCCCGCCACATACAGCGTGAAGAGCACCAATCCCTGCAGATTGAAGACACCGCCCACCGTCCGGTCGGGAATGAAGGCGCCGATCAGCAGCGCATAGACCGGCAGCCGCGCCGAGCAAGTCATCAGCGGCGCCACCAGGATGGTGACGAGGCGATCGCGCGGATGCTGGATGCTGCGGGTGGCCATGATCCCCGGCACCGCACAGGCAAAGCTCGACAGCAGGGGGATGAAGGAACGCCCCGACAGCCCCGCGCTCACCATCACCCGGTCGAGCAGGAAGGCCGCCCGCGGCAGGTAACCCGACTCCTCCAGCGCGAGGATGAAGAGGAACAGGATCAGGATCTGCGGCAGGAACACCAGCACGCCGCCTGCGCCGGCGATCACGCCATCGGTCAGCAGCCCGCGCAGCGGCCCTTCGGGCAGTACGCCATTGACCAGCTCGGTCAGCCACACCATGCCGGCCTTGATGCCCTCCATCAGCGGCGCGGCCCAGGAAAACACCGCCTGGAACATCAGCAGCAGCAGCGCCGCCAGCACCAGCGGCCCCCAGACCGGGTGCAGCAGCACGGCGTCCAGCCGCTCGTCGCGCAGGCTCACCGTGTCGCTGAAGGTGACGGTGCGGCCGAGCAGGCGGGCGGTCTCGGCATGGAGATCGGGCGGCGTGGCCACTGTCGGCACTGGCGGCACGCCGCGGTCCAGCAGTTCGATGAGCGCCTGTGCGCCGTCGTGCTGCACGGCAATCGCCTCGACCACCGGCACGCCCAGTTCGCGCGCCAGGGCCTCGCGGTCGATCTGCATCCCGAGGCGGCGGGCCTCATCCATCATGTTCAGCACCAGCACCATCGGCCGGCCCAGCGCCCGCACCTCCAGCGCGAAGCGCAGGTGCAGCCGCAGGTTGGTGGCGGAGACGACGGCGATCAGCACATCCGGCAGCGGCTCGCTGGCCAGCTCGCCCAGGCACACGGCGCGCGTGACGGCCTCGTCCGGACTCTTGGGCTGCAGGCTGTAGGCGCCGGGCAGGTCGAGAATGCGGAATTTCCGGCCGGACGGCCCGGTGAAGCGGCCTTCCTTGCGCTCGACGGTGACGCCGGTGTAGTTGGCGACCTTCTGGCGGCTGCCGGTCAGGCGGTTGAACAGGGCGGTCTTGCCGCAGTTGGGGTTGCCGACCAGCGCGAGGTGGGCGATGAGGTCGCTCGCAGCGGCAGCGGTGCTCATGGTTGGCCGGCTGCCGTTGCGGGGGACTCCACCGACGTGATGTTGAGCATCACCCGCTCGGCCTCGGCGCGCCGCAGCGCGAAGCGGGTGAAGCCCAGTTGCACGGCGATCGGCTCCGCCCCCAGCGGCCCGTGGGCGATGACCCGCACCCGCTCGCCGGGCACGAAGCCCAGTTCTTCCAGCCGCTGTGCGACACGGTCATCGGCCGACCGCGGCACGACGGCCGCGATGCAGGCGCTGACCCGCAGGGGCAGATCGCGCAGGGACAGGAGGATGGGGGCGTGTGTCATGGAATCAATTCTAAACAAGAATCGTTTTCAATCAGATTGCCCATCCCCCACGTTTGCGCTGGTTTACACGGGAATCGTCCCGGTCTTGATCCAGATCAGCGCCGCTGCGCCGTTGCGTAGAAATTCCGGAACGCGGTGTAGAGGGTGTCGAGCGAGCCATGCTGGCGCACCCAGTCGCAGGCGTTCTGGCCCAGGCGCTCGCGCAGCGGCGCATCGGCCAGCAGCCGGTCCAGCGCCTTCAAGAGCGGCGGACCTTCGCCCGGCGGCACGAGCAGGCCGCTCTCGCCGTCGCGCACCAGCTCCGGATTGCCACCCACCGCCGTCGCGACGATGGCCAGCCGCGTCGCGCAGGCCTCCAGCAGCGCGATCGACAGGCCCTCGGTCAGCGAGGGCATCGCGAAGATGTCGAAGCCCGGGGTCAAGTCGGCCACGTCGCGGCGCTGGCCGGTCAGGATCACGCGGTCGCCGAGTCCGGCCGCGTCGGCCTGCGCGCGCAGCTCGGCCTCGAGCGGCCCGCTGCCGACCAGCGCCAGCCGCAGCGAGGGATGGCGCGCCAGCAGCGCCGGCATCAGCTCGATCAGCAGCGCATGGTTCTTCAGCGCCACCTGTCGCCCGACGGCGCCGATCAGCAGCGCGTCCTGCGGCACGCCCAGGCGCTCGCGCGCGATCCGGCGGCGCTCGGGCGTCCAGCGGAAGCGGTCGACCGGGATGCCGTTGAGCACGGTCGTCGCCCGCTCGGCGGCCACCAGGCCACTGCCGACGTAGCGGCCGTGGATCTGCGCGCCGACCATCGCATAACCCTGCGTGCGGCCGATCGCCCAGGTGAAGAAGCGCTTGAGCCGCGGCTCGCGGTCGAGCCGGAAGCCCATGTCGTGCAGGCTGCAGACCAGCGTCGGGCGGCGCCAGCGGCCCCAGAGCGCGGCGGCGGCGTGGTAGTTGGGGACGAAGTTGTGGGCGTGGACCACCTCGATGCCGCGCTCGGCGATCGTGCGGCGCAGGCGGCCGATCAGCGCCAGATCGACCCCGTCGCGCTTGCCGCCGACGATCACCTCGATGCCGGCGGCTTCGAGTTCGGACTTCAGGCCCTCGGTGTGCAGCAGGCTGAACACGCAGACCGTGTCGCCGCGGCGTTTCTGCTCGATCGCCAGATCGGTGGTCACCCGTTCGAGGCCTCCGAATTCGAGCGAATCAACAATGTGCATCAGTCTCATGGCGAGAATCGGGCTGTCTGGAATGGCGCGCATGCTAGCGCAGCCACCGTCCGTTTGAGAGACTGCCACCGTTCGGCAGCGCCGCCTGCCCAGGAGTCCACCCCCATGTCCCCACGCATGTCCCCACGCCGCCCGACCTCCTTCCGCCAGAACGCCCTGCCCCGGGTGCTCGCACTGGGCCTGTCTGCCGGTCTGTCGCTGCTGTCCCTGCCGGGTCACGCTCAGCGCGTGATCGTTCCCTCCTCGAACAGCGGCGTGCAGACCACCGGCGGCCCGAGCAGCGAGTCCGGCCAGTTCATCGGCGATCTGGGCGCGCCAGCGCCGGAAGTGGCGGCCAACCCTGGCAAGCCGGGCGACACCCCGCCGCCCGCCGCCGACACCGCCTGGCCGCCCGCGCCACGCGAACCCGTCAGCGCCGACGGCTGCTCGAAGCCGCTGACCGGCTCCGGGACCACCTACCACGTCGGGCCGGGCCAGACCCTCACCGAACTGACCGACGTGCCGTGGCTGTCGCTGCGTGCCGGGGACGTGGTCAACATCTACCACCGCGCCGAGCCTTACCGCACCAAGATCGGCCTCCGCGCCCAGGGCACGGCCGACGCGCCCGTGGTGATCCACGGCGTGACCGACACGAAGTGCAACCGCCCGGTCCTCAGCGGCCAGAACGCCGTCACCGCCCGTGACGCCGCCGCCGCGGGCTTCTTCAGCAAGCAGTACAGCGAAGCCCTCGGCCTGATCTTCATCTACAAGTCGCGCGACCAGGCCTGGGGCAGCCGGCCCAAGCACATCCGCATCGAGAACCTCAGGATCACCGGCGCCCACAAGGACAGCCGCTACACCGCGCAGGACGGCAGCACCGGCAACTTCTCCAGCGGCGCGGCGGGCATCTACGCCATCGTCGTGGAAGACCTGGCGATCGAGAACTGCGAGATCACCCGCAACGGCAACGGCGTCTTCGTCAACAGCAAGTCCGAGGACGAGGCCAGCCGCAACGTCTTCATCCGCCACAACCGCATCTGGGACAACGGCAACGTCGGCAGCTGGTTCGAGCACAACCTCTATGTGCAGACCGCCCGCGCGCTCTACGAGGGCAACTACATCGGCCAGCTCGTCCCCGGCGCCAAGGGCTCGTCGATGAAGGACCGCTCCAGCGCGACCGTCGTGCGCTTCAACCACATCGTCGCGGCCGCCCGCGCCATCGACCTGGTGGAGATCGAAGGCGGGGTGAAGCAGATCCTGAAGGACCCGCTCTACCCGCAGGCCTGGGTCTACGGCAACCTGATCGTCAACGACTTCCGCAACCCCGGCTATGCCTCGGTCAAGCTGATCCACTGGGGCGGCGACAACGATGAGCGCTACTTCCGCCAGGGCACGCTGCACTTCTACAACAACACCGTGCTGCACAACAGCACGCAGGCGCAGGCCTGGTACATGGCGCTGTTCGACATGCCGACCGCGCAGCAGAAGGTCGATGCCCAGTCCAACCTGTTCATCAACCAGGGCACGACGCAGATGCGCATCGGCCACGAAGCCGGCACCATCGAGTTCAACGGCAACAACTGGATCAGCCGCGACTGGGCCGAAGCGGCACCCACCTCCCAGGTCAAGGTCGCCGTCAAGGGCAAGCTGCTGAGCCAGCCCGCACCAGGCATCGCGGCAGACCTCCACCCCCGCGCCGGCGCGGCCGGCACCGATCTGGCCGACAACGCCGCCGGCCTGCCTCCAGTGGCCTACCAGTTCGCCGAACCGGCGGGCATCGTGAAGCGGCCCGTCGCCGGGCGTGCGCCGGACCTCGGTGCATTCGAGCTGAAATGACGTGAACGCGCAGGTTTTTTCGGGCTTTAGGTAACAGCCAGAAGGAATCCACTGGTCGTCGATCCAGCGACCCGTGAATTCAGGCCAATTCAATCCCCCTTAAATAAGGGGGTCACCGCTTGCCAACACCTCACGGGCCGAGATCCGGGCCAGTGCGTCGCTGTCTGACGCACGTCCGGATCGGGTGGATCACACCCGGTTCAGGAGGTTGTTCCATGCGTTTTATCCCCACCACCCGGACTTCGGTCCGCCTGCACTGTGGTCTCGCCAGCGCCAGCGCCCTGCTGCTGGCCGCCGCCAGTCCGGCCCAGGGCGCGCGGGCGCCAACCACGGTCACACGCCCCCCCATCACCCAGCCACCGGCCCCGGTCACCGTGCAGACGCCGACCTCCGCAGGTGCCCCGCTCACCACGCCCAGCGCGGCACTCGGACTGAGCGCCTGCGCCCCGTCCGGCCGTGGCACCGACTACCGCGTCGGCACCGGCCAGCCCTACACCAGCCTCGACGCCGTGCCGTGGGAGTCGCTGCGCGCCGGGGACACCGTGCGCATCTTCTACCGCGACGCACCCTACCGCAGCAAGTTCCTGATCGCCGGCCAGGGCACGGCCGACGCGCCGATCCGGGTCTGCGGCGTGCGCGGGCCGAACGGCGAGCGGCCGGTGATCGACGGCAGCGGTGCCACCACCCGCGCGGCCCTCGGCCCGCTCTACAACGGCACCCTGGCCTACAGCCACGTCCACCAGGACCGCGCGATCATCGTCCTCAAGCCGCTGGCGACCGAAGCCTGGACCGCCTACCCGCGCTACATCCAGATCGACGGTCTCAAGATCACCCGCGGCCACCCGGACTACCGCTACCGCACCGCCGCCGGAGCGGAGCGCCCGTACGCGCCCTTCGGGGCCTGCATCTGGGTCGACCGCGGCCAGCACATCACCATCGCCGACAACGAGATCACCGACTGCCAGATGGCGGTGTTCAGCAAGTCCACCGACGATGGGGACTTCGCCGTGACCCGCGACCTGCGCATCGCCGGCAACCGCTTCGCCGGCCACGGCATCGTCGGCGACTGGCACGAGCACACCACCTACCTGCAGAGCGTGGGCACGGTGGTCGAGTTCAACGACTACGGCCCGCTGCGCAGCGGCGCGCCGGGCAACGCCATCAAGGACCGCTCGGTGGGCGCGGTGATCCGCTACAACCGCATCGAGGAAGGCGCCCACGCCATCGACCTGGTCGAGGCCGAGGACTTCCCCGTCACGGCGCGGGCGCTGCCCGCCTACCGCAGCACCCAGGTCTACGGCAACCAGATCATCAAGACGGGCGACACCGGCAGCGTCATCCACTACGGCGGCGACCACTTCGGCAGCGCCCCGGGCGCTGGCTGGGGCGAGCCGCTGTTCCGCCAGGGCACGCTGCATTTCTGGAACAACACCGTGCTGCTCAAGGGCACGCAGGCCTGGGTGTTCCAGATCTCGACCACGCTGGAGAAGGTCGAAGCCTGGAACAACGTCTTCTATTTCGCCCCGAGCGTGGCGCAGCGCAATCTGCGCATGCACCAGGAGGTCGCCGCGCCGTGGGTGGGTGGCGGCGTGCTGAACCTGGGCGTGAACTGGATCAGCACGGGCTGGCAGGACAGCGATCCCTGGCACCCGGTGGGCGGCACGCTCAGCGGCACGCAGTGGCTGCAGACCGGAACCGGCATGCCCGTCGATGCCACGACGATGCAGCCCATGCGCGCTGGTGCACTGACCGGCCGCGCCAGCGCGCGCTGAGGATGCCGACCGACCTGCGCAGAGCGCCGCGCGGCGCGCTGCAGACGATGCAAACACCCTTCGTCTGCAACGGGAGGTGTGGAGATGCGGCGATCCGGCCCGGCGGCGCCCTGCGCTGCCGGCTACGCCTTGTGACCGGTGCTTGCAGCCTGCTCCACACCGGTCGCGGTCAGCGTGAAACAGCGCACGGTCCGGGTCGGAATTTCTGGTTTTTCGTCAAACCCCAGAAGTGGAAAATTTACAAAAACAGCGCGTATCGCGAATTATTGTTGCGTCACATGGGTCGTTACAGTAAAGAAAATTGCTTACCGACCCTGTTCGACCGTCCATCTATCTTCGGCCCCCTCCCTGCAGCAACCCAGAAGAAGGACCCGATGGACCAGATCAGAACAGCGCACGTACGCTCCTTGTGGATGGCAACCTGCTTGACTTTGGTCGGTGGACTGACGGCCTGCGGCGGGGGAAGTGGTGGCGACACAGGCACCGCGCTCAATGTGAGCGGGGCGCCGAGCCCCGCCCCGATTCCGTCTCCCGCGGTCGCGCCCAAACCGGGTCCGGTCACCTCGCCGAGCCCGGCACCCGTGGCGACACCTGCACCGAGCCCGACACCGGTCGCCACCCCCAGCCCCAGCCCCAGCCCCAGCCCCAGCCCCAGCCCCAGCCCCAGCCCCAGCCCCAGCCCCGTTCCCGCTCCCGCTCCCGCTCCCGCTCCCGCTCCCGCTCCCGCTCCCGCTCCCGCTCCTGCTCCTGCTCCTGCTCCTGCTCCTGCTCCTGCTCCTGCTCCTGCTCCTGCTCCCGCTCCTGCTCCCGTGGCCGCGCCGACACCGGCCCCGCCCGTCGACGGTCTGGCGCTGACGCCGTGTCTGGCCTCCGGCAAGGGTGTCGACTACCAGGTCGGCCCGGGCAAGGCCTATGCCTCGCTCGACACGGTCCCCTGGGAATCGCTGAAGGCCGGTGACACGGTGCGCATCTTCTACACGGCCACGCCGTACAAGGGCAAGTTCATGGTCGCCGCCTCCGGCACGCAGGCCGCACCGGTGCGGATCTGCGGCGTGCGCGGGCCGAACAACGAGCGCCCGATCATCGAAGGCAATGGCGCCACCACCCGCGCCGCGCTGGGCACTGTCTACGGCAACACGGTCGAGACGCGCGACATCCACCAGGGCCGCACCATCATCGCCATCAAGGCGAATGCCAGCGGCACCTACACCGACTACCCGAGCTGGATCTCGATCGACGGCCTGAACATCCGCGCTGGTCACCCCAACTACACCTTCAAGAACGCCGCCGGCGTCAGCAAGCCCTACGACCCTTTCGGCGCCTGCGTCTGGGTGGACCGCGGCCACAACATCCTGATCGCCGACAACGAGATCAGCGACTGCCAGATGGGCATCTTCACCAAGTCGAACGACGAGGGGGATTTCGCCGTGACCCGCAACATCCGCATCGCCGGCAACTACCTGTGGGGCCACGGCATCGTCGGCGACGACCACATGCACAGCACCTACACGCAGAGCGTGGGCATGGTGATCGAGTTCAACCGCTACGGCCCGCTGCGCGCCGGCTCGCTGGGCAATTCGGCCAAGGACCGCTCGGCCGGCATGGTCGTGCGCTACAACCGGATCGAAGGCGGTGCACGTGCCATCGACATGGTCGAGGCGGAAGACTTCCCCATCACCGCACTCGCCACCCCGGCCTACCGCACCAGCTTCGTCTACGGCAACCAGATCAAGAAGAACGGCGACGACGGCAGCTTCTTCCACTACGGTGGTGACCACTTCGGTGCACCGGCGGGGGCGAACTGGGGCGAATCGCTGTTCCGCAAGGGCACGCTGTACTTCTTCAACAACACGGTTTACGGCACCGGCAGCGGCGCGCGCATCTTCCAGATCTCGACCACGGCGGAGACGGTGGAGGCCTGGAACAACGTGTTCTGGTTCGACAGCACGGTGACGGAGCTGAACATGCGCCAGGCCGAGAACGACTCGCTGTCGCCGACCTACACCTCGGACGGCATCCTGAACCTCGGCGTCAACTGGATCCGCACCGGCTGGACCGACACCACGCAGTGGAAGACGCTGAAGGGCCAGGTCAAGGGCGCGGCCAACCTGCTCACCGGCAGCGCCTTGCCCTTCGACGCAGCGACGTTCACGCCGCTGGCGGGCAGTGCCATCGTCGATGCCGGTCAGGCCGCACCGGCGGCAGCCGCCGCCTACGGGGTGAACTACCAGCTCGGCACGGGCTACGTGCCGGTGGCCCGCACCGTGAAGGGCAGCAAGATCGACCTCGGCGCCGTGGAGCGCTGAGTCACCGAAGCTTTGCGAGACGGGGTTTCACAGCCCCTCCGCCGCCAGCATGTCGCGCACCGCGGCCAGCTGGCGGCGCGACACCACCAGCCATTCATCGGTCGGCGCGATGCGGACGGCCCAGCCCTCTGCCGTTTCATCGCCATCGCGCCGCTCCAGCGCCACCACCGCATGCCGCGCCACCAGCGCATTGCGGTGGATGCGCAGGAAGCGGTCGCCCATGCGCTCCTCCAGTTCCGCCAGCGATTCGTCCAGCAGCAAGGCCCGCCGCGCGGTGCGCAGCGTCACGTACTTCAGCTCGGCCTTGAGGTAGAGCACCTCGGCCAGCGGCACCCGCAGCAGCTCGCCCCGCTCGTGCACCACGATGACGGGGGTGGCCGGCAGCGCGTCCAGTGGCGCGGGCGCCGTGGCCGCCGGTCCGTGCAGCCGCTGGGCCACGCGCAGCAACGCCGCCTGCAACCGCAGCCGGCGCACCGGCTTGGTCAGGTAGTCGACCGCCTCGACCTCGAACGCCGCCAGCGCGTGCTCGGCATGCGCCGTGACGAAGATGACCGCCGGCGCCCGCGGCAGACCGCGCAGGCGCTCGGCGAGCTGCAGCCCGTCCATGCCGGGCATGTGGATGTCGAGCAGCACGACATCCGCCTGGTGCAGCGTCAGCCAGTGCAGCGCGGCCGGTGCGGAGGCAGCCTCGCCGACCACGGCACAGACCGGATCGACGCAGTCGCCCAGCAGCGTGCGCAGGCGCAGGCGCGACAGCGCTTCGTCATCGACCAGCAGGACGCGCAAGGTGCTCATGGCCGTTTCTCCTCCAGTCTCCGAGAACCCTGGGTGCCCTTGACCAGCGGCACCAGCAGCCGCACCCGAAACCGCCCGCCCTCGATCGGACCGGCCTCGAAGCGCATGTCCAGGTCGTGCAGCAGCTGCAGCCGGTCGCGCACGTTGTGCAGGGCCATGCCGTGGCCCTTGCGGGGCCGGCCTTCCGGCACTGTGTTGGTGATGGTGATCAGGGCGTGGCCGTGGCGGGCCTGCGCCCGGATGCGGATGGCGCCGCCCGTGGGCGACGGCTCCACGCCATGCTTGACCGCATTCTCGACCAGCGGCTGCAGCAACAACGAGGGCACCCAGACGCTTTCCACCAGCGGGTCGATCTTCCAGCGCACGTCCAGCCGGTCGCCGAAGCGCACCTGCTCGATCGCCAGATAGCGCTGCGCCAGTTCCACCTCCTCGCCCAGCGTGACCCGCTCGCCCGAGCCGACCAGCGCGGCGCGGAACAGCTCCGACAGATCCTCCAGCACCGCCTCGGCCTGCGCCGGATCGACCCGCACCAGCGCGATCGCACTGTTGAGCGCGTTGAACAGGAAATGCGGCCGGATGCGTGACTGCAGCTCCGCCAGCCGCGCCTGGGTGCCGGCAGGCAGGCGCATCCGGGTGCGCTGCCGGAGCCAGTGGAACACCGCGCCGGACAGCGCCGCGCCGCTGCCAACGGTGGCCAGGCCGGTCGGCCAGCCCTCGTCGATCTGACCGAGCCAGACCAGCAGCGTCCACGCCATCGCCCCGCAGGCCGCGCCCAGGCCGCACAGCACCAGCCACGCCACCGCCGGCTGGGCGCGTTCCGGCACCCGCAGCCGCGCACGTCCCAGCGCACACGCCGCCAGCAGCCACACCAGCGTGGCCGGCAGCACGGCGGCCACCACCACCGACACATCGACCAGCCACTGGCGGATCGACGTCGACCGGAACCCCAGCCCCAGCGCCACCACCCCGTGCACGAACAGCACGGTGCGCAGCACGACACCGCCCTGGCAAAGGTCGTCCGGCAGGTCGTTCGGATCGGATTCGGAGGACATGAACATGGCGAACGCCGGGCGGGGTCAAGGCAGTGGACAGGCGCGCTCTCTACAATCCGCGCAGATTCTCCGATTGTCCCCTTCCCTGAGCCGCCCGCCGATGAGCACCCATCAACTCGACAAGAAGTCGCAAGCCTGGTCCGCCCTGTTCTCCGAACCGATGAGCGAGCTGGTCAAGCGCTACACCTCCAGCGTCACCTTCGACAAGCGCCTCTGGCGCGCCGACATCGAGGGCAGCCTGGCCCACGCCGAGATGCTGGCCGCCCAGGGCGTCATCAGCGCGCAGGACCTGGAAGACATCCGGCGCGGCATGGCGCAGATCCACGCCGAGATCAAGGGCGGCACCTTCGAGTGGAAGCTCGACCTCGAAGACGTCCACCTCAACATCGAGGCCCGCCTGACCACGCTGGTGGGCGACGCCGGCAAGCGCCTGCACACCGGCCGCAGCCGCAACGACCAGGTCGCCACCGACGTGCGCCTGTGGCTGCGCGACGAGATCGACGCGACGTCGGCGCTGCTCGACGACATGCAGCGCGCGCTCGTCCACGTCGCGGCGCAGAACGTCGAGGTGATCCTGCCCGGCTTCACGCACCTGCAAGTCGCCCAGCCCGTGAGCTTCGCGCACCACCTGCTGGCCTATGTCGAGATGTTCTCGCGCGATGCCGAGCGCCTCGCCGACCTGCGCAAGCGCGTCAACCGCCTGCCGCTGGGCGCTGCGGCGCTGGCCGGCACCAGCTACCCGCTCGACCGCGAGCGCGTGGCCCGCACGCTGGGCTTCGAGGGTGTCTGCCAGAACAGCCTGGACGCCGTCAGCGACCGCGACTTCGCCATCGAGTTCACGTCCTTCGCCACGCTGGTGATGGTCCACGTCTCGCGCATGGCCGAGGAAATCGTGGTGTGGATGAGCCAGAACTTCGGCTTCATCAACCTCTCGGACCGCTACTGCACCGGCTCGTCGATCATGCCGCAGAAGCGCAACCCGGACGTGGCCGAGCTGGCACGCGGCAAGTCCGGCCGCGTCGTCGGGCACCTGATCGGCCTGATCACGCTGATGAAGGGCCAGCCGCTGGCCTACAACAAGGACAACCAGGAAGACAAGGAGCCGCTGTTCGACACCGTCGACACGGTCAAGGACACGCTGCGCATCATGGCCGAGATGATCGGCGGCGAAGTGGCAGCGGACGGGTCACGCGCCGGTGGCCTGACGGTGAAGGCGGATGCGATGGAGCGCGCCGCCCGCCGCGGCTACGCCACCGCCACCGACCTGGCCGACTACCTGGTCAAGAAGGGCCTGCCCTTCCGCGACGCACACGAAGTGGTGGCGCACGCAGTGAAGACCTCGATCGCGCTGGGCCAGGACCTGTCGGAGCTGCCGCTGGCGACGCTGCAGGGCTTCGACGCCCGGATCGAGTCCGACGTGTTCGAGGTACTGAGCCTCACCGGCTCGCTGAACGCCCGCAATGTGCTGGGCGGCACGGCACCGGTGCAGGTGCGTGCGCAGATCGAACGCCACCGCGCGCGCCTGGGCTGATCCTTCCTGCCCCCTGACAACGCGGCCCTTGGTGGCCGCGTTTTGCATGGCTTTTTCGCGTCTGGAGCTGGTACCGACACAGGCAGCATCGCCCCATCCTTTCTGATGGAGTGAACCCCCGTGTTCTCCTGGCTGCGACAACCTCGGCTTGATGGCTGGGTCGTGGTGGTGCCCAACGGCACCACCGCCCAGGCACTGTACCTGCGCTGGCCGGCCGATGGCCGGCCGCAGGTGCGCTGGGCCTGCCAGCTCGACTGGTCCACGCCACTGAGCAGCCTGCGCGATCTGCGTCGCCAGCGTGCCCTGCAGCGCCACCACCGGCTGCTGGTGCTGCAGCGCCACCAGTACCAGCTGCTGCCGACCGAAGCGCCGGAGGTGCCCCGCGAACAATGGTCCGACGCGGTGCGCTGGCAGTTGCGCGATCTGGTGAGCTTCCCGGTCGCGGACGCACAGATCGACCTGCTCGAGATCCCCGCCGAAACCAACCAGCGCGGGCGCCCATCGGTGCTCGCGGCCCTGGCACCACGGCAGGAACTGGCCCCAGTGGCCGAGGACGCCCTGCGCGCCCGCATGCCCTGGAAGGTGATGGACCTGCCGGAAACCGCGCTGCGCAATCTGGCGGCGCTGCTCGAGGAACCGGGGCGCGGCATCGCCCTGCTGCTCATCGACGAGACCCACAGCACGCTGGTGATCACCGCCAGCGGCGAGCTGCTGCAGGCCCGCCACATCGACGTGAGCGCCGCCCAGATCGCCGAGCCGGACGAGGCGCTGCGCCAGCAGGCCTTCGACCGCGCCGGGCTGGAGCTGCAGCGCACGCTCGACAGCTTCGAGCGCCTCTTCAGCCGGGTGACGCTGTCGCGGCTGGTGGTGTCCACCACCACATCGGACGACTTCACCGACTACGTGCGCGAGCTGCTCTACGTGCCGGTCGTGCGGCTGCGCATCGAGGACTGCATCGACTTCGACGGGGCCGAGCTGGCCGGCACGCTGACCACGGCCACCGTGTCCCCCATCGCCATCGGCGCCGCGCTGCGCCGCGCCTGACACCATGCCGCAGCAACTCAATCTCTACGCCCGCAGCCTCTGCCAGAGCCGGCAAGCCAATGCCCTCGGCCACATGCTGATGCTGCAGGGCGCGCTGGCCGGGCTGGCCCTGCTCGCCGGTGCCGGCCTGCAATGGCACACCCGGCAGATCCAGACGGACACGGTCCAGCTCATGGCCCAGGCCGATGCCCGGCGCGGCGCGCTGCTGCCGGCCCCCGGCAACCACCGCGAACAGACCCAGCGCGACCAGCTCAAGCGCCTGCGCGACCGCGAGGCCGCCGTCCAGCGCCTGCAGGGCCTGCTGGACAATGGCAGCGCCGGCCGGCGCGAAGGCTATGTCGACTACCTCGAAGCCCTGGCCCGCCAGACCCATGCCGCCGTCTGGATCACCGGCCTGAACCTGCAGGGCAGCGACGACGCCATCGAGATCCGCGGCCGCATGACCGATCCGGCCGTGCTACCGGACTACCTGCGCAGCCTGCAGTCCGAACCCCGCTTCAAGGGCCGGGCTTTCGCCACGCTGCAGATCCGCCCCGGCGGCACCACCACCACCAGCAGCCAGGCCACCGACGGCCTCGAGCCGGTGACCAGGCCCGACTACAGCGAATTCACGCTGTCCAGCCAGGCCCCGCGCACGGAGCCCGCCAAGCCATGAAACCGACCCTGCCCTCTCCCGGCCTGGCCGCACGCTGGCGAGCGCTGAGCCGCCGCTACCAGGTACTGAGCCCGCGTGAACGGGTGCTGGTGGCGATGTGCTGCACGGCCGTGGTCTTCATGGCCGTTGACCAGCTCTGGGTCACGCCGGCCTGGAAGGCCTGGAACCAGGCCCGCCAGACCCGGCAGACCTCGGCGCAGGTGCTCGAGACACTGGACACCAGCATCACCGCCCTGCACCAGCGCAAGGACCTCGACCTGCGGCAGCTGCAGACCGAACTCGCCGCGCTGCAGGCCCGCGTGGCCCAGGCCGATGCACAGGGCCGCACGAGCGACCTCGTCAGCCCGGCCGACATGCTGCCGCTGCTCGAACAACTGCTCGCGCGCCACAGCGGCCTGAAGCTGCGCAGCCTGCAGTCCCTGGGCCGCACCCCGCTCGACCAGGGCACACCGACGCTCTACCGCCACGGCGTGGAGCTGAGCGTCGAGGGCCGCTACACCGACCTGATGGAGTACCTGAAGTCGCTCGAAGCCTCGCCGCAGCGCCTGCTGTGGGGCAGCCTGCAACTCCAGGTGCTCCAGCATCCCCAGGTGCGGCTCACGCTGCGCCTGCACACGCTGAGCACGGACGCCCACTGGGTGGAAATCTGACCATGACTGTCCAGGCACGCCTGTTGATGATCGCCCCGCTGCTGTCGGCCCTGTTGTCGGCGGGGCTCTGGGTGCTGCTGTCGGGCAGCGCGGCACGCGCCGCCCTGCCCGATCCGACGCGTCCGCCGCCAGGCCTGGGCAACTCGCCAGCCGCGGCCCCGGCGCTGCTGCCCCCACGCTCGGCTGTACTGACACCGGACCCGGCGGCCTACATGCGTCCGCTGCGCCCCGCAGCACCGGTGGTGCCACCACGGGTGCAGGGGCTGCAGCTGCACGCCGATGCGGCGCCCGGCAGCGCCACCGCCCTGATCGACGGCCGCCTGCTGCGGGTCGGCGACCGGCTGGGCGACGCGACCGTGCAGGACATCCGTGCCGACGGCGTGTGGCTGCGACTGCCCCGCGGCGGCACGCAGTGGCTGGGGCTGTATGCCCCGGTCGAGGCGCCTGCACCCGAACCCTTGACCGCGAACGCGCCCGAGCAGACCGCCGCGCGCAAGGAACCCTGATGGCCCAGAACCACCCAATCCGCTCCCGCCTCACCGCCGTCACCCGTGCCGTGGTGTGCGGACTGCTGTGCGCGCAGACCGGCCTGACCCTGGCCGCCACCACCCCGCTGACGGCGCCGCTGCCCGCCACCGTGGCCCCGCCCGCGTCGGCCGAATCCCGGTTCGATCTCTCGGTGAACCAGGCGCCGGCCACGCAGGTCTTCCTGCAGATCGCGGCCGGCTCACCCTGGCAGGTGCTGCTGTCGCCCGAGGTGACCGGCACGGTGTCGCTGAGCCTGCGCGACACCACGGTGCTCGACGCGATGGACGCGATGCGCGAGCTGTATGGCTACAACTACCGCATCAGCGGCCGCCGCATCTACGTGCAGCCCAACACGGTGCAGACCCGCGTCTTCCGCATCAACTACCTGCCCGGCCGCCGCCAGGGCACCAGCGACATCCGCGTGACCTCCAGCTCGATCGGCCAGGTCGGCGGCGGCAATGGCACGGTGGCCGGCGCTGGTGGAAATAGTGGCATGGGCGGCATGGGCGGCAACACCGGCGCAGGGAACGGGGGCGGCAATGGGGGCAGCAATGGTGCCGCCGTGCCCGGCAGCCGGCAGGACGACACGGCCCACGTCCGCACCACCTCCGACTCCGACTTCTGGCGCGACGTGCAGGGTTCGCTGTCGGCGATGCTGACCAGCGACGCCCAGGGCAGCCAGCGGCGCAGCGTGATCGTCAATGCCTCGGCCGGCGTCATCGTCGTGCGGGCGACACCGCTGGAGCTGCGCCAGATCGCGCAGTACCTCGAAGCGGTGCAGGTCAGCATCGAGCGGCAGGTGATGCTCGAAGCCAAGATCCTCGAAGTCGAGCTGAGCAAGGACGCGCAGACCGGCGTGAACTGGAGCGCCTTCGGCCGTTTTCTGGACGGCGCACTCAGCCTCGCCGCCCTCGCCCCCGGCATCACGCTGTCGGGCACCGGCCAGATCGACCTGGCCGCAGCCACGACCACCGCAGCCACCTCGGGCAAGGCCTTCTACGGCATGTCCTTCCAGAACTCCAATTTCTCGACGCTGCTGACCTTCCTCGAAACCCAGGGCAAGGTGCAGGTGCTGTCCAGCCCGCGCATCGCCACCATCAACAACCAGAAGGCCGTGCTCAAGGTCGGCTCGGACGAGCTGTACGTCACCGGCGTGTCCTCGTCGATCAGCTCCACCGGCTCGTCCACGACCTCGGTGCCGTCGGTGACGCTGCAGCCCTTCTTCTCCGGCATCGCGCTCGACGTGACGCCACAGATCGACAAGGACGGCATGGTGATGCTGCACGTCCACCCCTCGATCAGCACCGTCACCGAGAAGCAGAAGTCGATCAACCTCGGCTCGCTCGGCTCCTACAAGCTGCCGCTGGCGGCCAGCACGATCAGCGAGACCGACTCGATCGTGCGCGTGAAGGACGGCCAGATCGTCGCCATCGGCGGCCTGATGCAGCAGGAGCAGCGCGAGGACAACAGCCAGGTGCCGGGCCTCGGTGAGGCGCCCGTTGTCGGCGGTCTGTTCCGCCAGAAATCCACCGTGATGCGCAAGCGCGAGCTGGTCATCCTGATGAAGACCACCGTGATCCACGAGGACGGCGCCTGGCCGGAGGCCGATACCCGTACCCCGAGCGCCGGCATCGCGCCCTTCCCTGAATCCACCCGCTGACCGGACCGCCCCCGCATGGCACGCCCAGAACGCATCCGACTCGGTGACCTGCTGGTCCAGCAGGGCCTGATCACCGCCGAACAGCTCGCCGAGGCGCTCGTCTCCCAGCGCACCACCGGGCGCAAGCTCGGCCGCGTCTTCATCGACAGCGGCTGGGTCAACGAGGTCCAGATCGCGCAGGCGCTGGCCCGCCAGCTGCGCGCAACCTACCTCGACCTCGCCAAGCGCTCCGTGCGCCCCGAGGTCGCGCGGCTGCTGCCCGAAGTGCAGGCGCGGCGGCTGCGCGCCATCGTGCTGGACGAGACGCCGGCCGGCGTGCGCGTCGGCATGGCCGATCCGACCGACCTCACCGCCTACGACGAGATCAGCCGCATCGTGCGGCGCGACATCGAGCTGGTCGTCGTGGCCGAGAGCCAGCTGCTCGGCGCGATCGACCGCTCCTACCGCAACACCGAGGCCATCGCCGGTCTGGCGCAGGAGCTGACCAGCGAGCTGCGCAATGTCGAGGACAGCCTGGGCGATCTGCTCGGCCTGAACACCGCCAGCGCCGAGGATGCGCCGGTCGTGCGGCTGCTGTATTCCGTGTTCGAGGAAGCGCTGCGCGTGCGCGCCTCGGACATCCACATCGAGCCGCAGCAAAGCTCGCTGCGCATCCGCTTCCGCATCGACGGCGTGCTGCATGTGCAGACCGAAGCCGACGCCAAGATCGCCGCCGCCGTGGCGCTGCGGCTGAAGCTGATGTCGGGCCTGGACATCTCCGAGCGCCGGCTGCCGCAGGACGGCCGCTTCGCGGTGACGCTGCGCAGCGGCGCGATCGACGTGCGCATCTCGACCATGCCGACGCAGCATGGCGAGTCGATCGTGATGCGGCTGCTCAATCAAAGCTCGGGCCTGCTGTCGATCGACCACCTGAATCTGCCGCCGCGGGTGGCCGAGGCGCTGCGCCGCGCCATCGCCAAGCCCAACGGCATGGTGCTCGTCACCGGCCCGACCGGCAGCGGCAAGACCACCACGCTCTACGCCGCGCTGAACGCGCTGAACAACAGCGAGCGCAAGATCATCACCGTCGAGGATCCGGTCGAGTACCGCCTGCCCGGCCTGAACCAGGTGCAGGTCCACGACAAGATCGACCTCGACTTCGCCCGTGTGCTGCGCGCCGCACTGCGGCAGGACCCGGACGTGATCCTCGTCGGCGAGATGCGCGACCAGGCCACTGCCGAGATCGGCCTGCGCGCCGCGCTGACCGGCCACCTGGTGCTGTCGACGCTGCACACCAACGACGCCATGTCCACGCCCACTCGGCTGATCGACATGGGCGTGCCGCGCTACATGGTGGCGATGTCCTTGCAGATGGTGCTGGCGCAGCGGCTGGTGCGGGTGATCTGCACGCACTGCACCGAGTTCCACCGGCCCGACCCGCATGAACTGGCCTGGCTGGAGACGCAGTGCGGCCGCACGGTCGACACCGCAGCGCTGCGCCACGGCGCCGGCTGCAGCGAATGCAGCCACACCGGCTTCAGCGGGCGCACCGGCGTCTACGAGATCCTGGAGATGACCCGTGAGCTGGTCGAGGCCATGAACCACGGCGATCCGCTCACCTTCGCGCAGGCGGCGCGGCGGCAGATGGCGGGTCACCACCTCGGCCAGGACGCCGCGCGGCTCGTGCTGGCCGGACGGACCACCGTGGCCGAAGCCATGCGCGTGAGCCACCAGATGGCCGAAGGGCCGGCGGGGTGATGCCATGATGCAGCGCTACGCCTGGACCGGGCACTCCGCACAGGCAGGAACCACCAGCGGCGTGATCGAGGCGGCCCACGCCTCGGCCGCCGCAGAGGCCCTGATCGGCCGCGGCATCATCCCGCTGACGATCGAGGCATCCACCGGGTCTGCGGCCGGCGGCGACGCGGGCGCCATGCTGCGCAGCCTGCTGCCCGCGCACCTCTTCGAGCCCAAGGTGGCCCCCGTCGACCTGCTGATCTTCAGCCGGCAGCTCAACACGCTGCTGCGTGCGGGCGTGCCGATCCTTCGGGCGCTGATGGGGCTACAGGAAACCGCCACCAGCGAGAAGATGAAGACGACGCTGGCGGAGGTGCGGCGCAGTCTGGAGTCCGGCATCGCGCTCTCCATGTCGCTGGCGCAGCACCCGCGCGTGTTCGACAACTTCTACATCGCGCTGGTCCGCGTCGGCGAGATGACCGGCCGGCTCGACGAGATCTTCCTGCGCCTGTTCCACCACCAGGAGTTCGAGCTGTTCATGCGCCAGCAGGTCAAGGCGGCGCTGCGCTACCCGAGCTTCGTGGTGAGCGCCATGGTCGCAGCCATCGGCGTGATCAACGTGATGGTGATTCCGGCCTTCGCCACCGTGTTCCAGCAGGCCGGCGCCACGCTGCCGCTGGCCACGCGCATCCTGCTCGCCACCTCGCGCTTCACGCTCGACTACGGCGGCCTGATCGTGCTGGGCGTCGCCGCGGGCGTGATGGTGCTGCGGGCGTGGATCGCCACGCCGGAGGGCCGTCTGCGCTGGGACGGCTGGATGCTGCGCATTCCGGTGGCCGGCAAGATCGTGCGCAAGGCGATGCTGGCGCGCTTCGCGCGCAGCTTCTCGCTGTCGCTGAAGAGCGGCGTGCCGATCTCGCAGGCGCTGTCGGTGGTGGCGCAGACGGTGGACAACCAGCACATCGCCCGCCGCATCGAGGGCATGCGCGAGAGCGTGGAGCGCGGCGAGTCCGTGCTGCGCGCGGCCGCCGTGACGGGCATCTTCACGCCGGTCGTGCTGCAGATGCTGGCGGTCGGTGAAGAGACCGGTGCCATCGACGAGCTGCTCGAAGAGGTCAGCGATCTCTACAACAACGAGGTCCAGTACGAGCTGAAGACGCTCAGCGCGCAGCTGGAGCCGATCCTGATCATCTTCCTCGGGGTGCTGGTGCTGATCCTGGCGCTCGGGGTCTTCCTGCCGGTCTGGGACCTGGGCCGCACGGCCTTTACCAAATAAGGAAGCGTTCAGCATGAAAAAGCCCTCAAGTCAAGGCCCGCCCAGGCCGAAATCACCGGTGTAAGCGACCTCACCGCCCGCGCTGCCCGACATCAAACAGAACTGGAGCATTCCATGAAATCACGACAAGCCGGCTTCACGATGATCGAACTGATCGTCGTCATCGTCATCCTGGGCGTTCTCGCCGCCACCGCGATGCCGAAGTTCGTCGACATGAAGAGCGACGCACAGGCCGCCAGCGTGGCCGGCGTTGCAGGCGCAGCGGCATCCGCCATGAATCTGAACTACGCCGGCTGCGCGTTGACCGCCAACGTCGTGACCGCCAACAAGTGCGTCAAGGTCAGCGCCTGCGCCGACGCGTCCAGCCTGCTGCAGGGCGGCCTGCCAACCGGCTACACGCTGGCGGGCACCGACCCGGGTGGCACCAACGGCAGCACGTCGACCTGCACGGTGACCGGCGGTGGACAGACCTCCAACTTCACCGCGATCGCCGCAGGCAACTGAGCCTGATGGGCAGCGGGCGGCACACCGTGGCTGGACTCCTGTGGCGCCTGCCAGGGACCTGGCTGTGGCTGTGGCTGTTCCTGCTGCCGGGGCTGGCACACGCCGGCACCTACGCACCGCGCAGCGACACCTACGCCTGGGAGTCGACCGCCAACGCGGTGACCTGGTCCCGCGCCTGCACCGACTACCCGGTGGACGATGACCAGATGTCCGTCAGCTTCACGGGTGGGTTCACCTTCCGGCTGGCCGGCATCAACTACACCAGCGTGCGCATCCTCTCCAACGGCATGCTGCAGTTCGGCACCGACAACGGCCTGTTCCGCATCTTCACGAACACCACGTTGCCCACAGGCGCCGTGCCTTCCCGCAGCCGCTGCACCTCCGGCGCCACCGGCAACACCCTGATGGCGTACTGGACGGACCTGAACCCGGCAGCAGGGGGAACCGTCACCTGGGAGCAGAAGGGGTCGGCACCGAACCGCTACTTCGTCGTGTCCTGGAATGACGTGTTCCAGTTCAACACCAGCACACCGTACACCTTCCAGGTCATCCTGTACGAGAACGGCGAGTTCAAGTACCAGTTCGGCAACGCCAATGCCAGCGGCTCGAACGCCACCATCGGCGTGCAGCTCAGCAGCACCGACTACACGCTCTACGGCTACAACAGTGGTTACAACGCCAGCGGCAGCGCGATCCGCTGGTACATCCCGAACACCCTCCCGAACAAGGTGGCGGAATTCCGCTTCGAAGAGTCGAGCTGGAATGGCACGGTGGGCGAGGTGGCCGACAGCTCCGGCAACAGCAACAACGGCGTGCGGGTCGGCACGGCCACCAATACCGCCAGCGGCTACCTCTGCCGGGCGCTGTCCGTGCCGTCGAACATCAACAACACCATCGCGGGGGTCGACTCGTCGGTGCAGGTCAGCACCGTGCTCGGCTCGAAAGGCTCGCTCTCGCTCTGGTACGCCGGCAACAACACCTGGGCGAGCACCACCGGCGTGCTGATGGATGCCACCACCAGCACAACCCGACCCTTCCACCTTTCCGTGCAGGCGGGTGTACTGAAGCTGATGGTGTCGGACAGCGCCGGCGTCATCCTCACCGCCAGCAGCCCGGCGCAAAGCGTCGCGGCGAACACCTGGACGCACATCGCCGCCACCTGGTCGCTCTCGGGCGTTGCCACGCAGAGCACCCTGAAGCTCTACATCAACGGCAGCCAGGTCGCCACGACGTCCGGCACCACCAATGGGCTGATCGACTCCTCGATCGGCTCGCTGATGCTCGGGGACAACCGCAGCACGGTCACGTCCGCCGGTGGCACCCTGAACTCCGCCGACGGACGGCTCGACGAGGTCCGCCTCTACAACTACGACCTCACGCTGGCACAGGTCGCGCTGGAAATCTCCCAGACCCACGCCTGCCCCATCACGCTGCACCACCTGGAAGTCCGCCACGCCAGCGGCACCGGCGTGACCTGCACACCGTCGACGCTCACCATCGCAGCCTGCCAGGACGCCAGCTGCAGCACGCCCTACACCGGCGGCGTCACGGCGACGCTGTCCTCCAGCGCCAGCGTCGTCTGGGCCGACACCGCCACCGTGACCATCCCGAGCGGCAGCAGCACGGTCGACCGCCGCGTGCAGCTCACCACCGCCGGAACGACCCTGCTCGGCGCCACCTCCAGCGCGCCGACCGCCAGCAACGCGACCACCTGCAACTTCGGCGGCCCCGCCTGCACGTACACCGCCAGCGCCAGCGGCCTGCTGCTCACTGCGTCGAACCAGCTGGCCGAGAGCAGCGGCAACACGCTGACCGTGCGCGCCGTGCGCTCCTCGGACAGCAGCAGCCAGTGCGTGCCGGCCATCACCGGGGCGAAGTCGATCACGCTGAAGTGCGCCTACCTGAACCCGTCCAGCGGGACGCTGCCCGTGCGCATCAATGCCACCGCCGTCAACGCCACCAGCAACGCCGCGGCGGCCTGTGACGCCACGGGCCGCGCCACCCCGCTGACCTTCGACGCCACCGGCACCGCCAGCGCCACCCTCGTCTACGCGGACGTCGGCCAGGTGCAGCTCACCGGCACCTACACCGGCAGCGCCGCCAGCAACGACACCGGCCTGACGATGACCGGCAGCACCAGCTTCATCGCCTCGCCCGCCTCGTTCGAGTTCACCGCCTACCCGACCGGCACGACCCGCGCCGGCAGCGCCTTCTCCGCCACGCTGCGCGCCCGCAACAGCGCCGGCAACACGGCGCCCAACTTCGGCCGCGAGTCCCCCACCGCGCAGACCCCGACGCTCACCCACGTCAAGGCCACGCCCACCGGCACCGGCAGCAGCAGCGGCACCTTCTCCGGCAGCCTCGGCGCCTTCAGCAACGGGAGCGCCACCGCCAGCAACCTCGTCTGGAGCGAAGTCGGCCGCATCGACCTGAAAGCGGATCGGGCCAGCTACCTCGGCACCGGAACCGCCGTCACCGGCAGCACCGGCGTGGCCGGCACCGCGCTCGGCCGCTTCATCCCGCACCACTTCGACGTGGTCGCCACGCCCGCCTGCGGCAGCTTCAGCTACGCGGGCCAGCCCTTCACCGTGAGCCTCATGGCGATGAACGGCCTGGGCACGCCGACCCGCACCGTCAACTACGACGGCAGCGGCGTGCTCACGCCGTCCTACGCGCAGGCGGTGACGCTGTCGGACGCCGCCGCACTCGGCCTCGGCAGCTTCGGCAGCACCGCCACGGTCGCCGCCAGCCGCTTCAGCACGGGCGTCGCCTCGGCCACCGGCGTGGCCTACAGTTACACCAGCAAGACCAGCGCCCCCGGCAGCCTGACCCTGCGCGCCATCGACGCCGACAGCGTCAGCTCCAGCGGCGCGCTGGAGCCGGCCATGCCGCTGCGCAGCGGGCGGCTGTGGCTGTCCAACGTCTTCGGCTCGGAAAAGACCGCGCTGCAGCTGCCCGTGCAGGCCCAGTACTGGACCGGCAAGACCTGGGCGCTCAACAGCGCCGACAGCTGCACCACGGCGCCAGCGGCCTCCGTCGTGCGCGCCGGCTATCTCAACTACCAGGGCAGCGCCACCGCGGCCTGGACCACCACGCCGGGTGCCCTGACCATCCTCGGCGGCAACGGCACGGTCAGCCTGTCCGCGCCGACGCCGGCGGGCAGCACGGGCAGCGTCGATCTGGCGCTGAACCTGGGCAGCACGGGTACCGACGCGAGCTGCCTGTCCAGCCACCCGGCCAGCACCGGCGCCGGCCTGGCCTGGCTGCGCGGCCGCAACGGCAGCTGCGCCAGCACCTGGGACCGCGACCCGGCCGCCCGCGCCAGCTTCGGCGTCGCCAGCCCCGAGACCCGCAAGACCGTGCATGTGCGCGAGCTGTACTGAGCGTGACATGAGCCCGCACCGCCCTGCCCTTGCCCACGGATTCACGCTGCCGGAGCTGCTCGGCGTGATCGTGCTGACCTCCGTGCTGGCGGTGTTCGCGATGCCGAGCCTGGACGGCGTCTTCGGCTTCCGCGACGAAGCCTGGCGTGGCGAGCTGATCGCCGCGCTGCGCAACGCCCGCCAGACCGCCGTGGCCCACCGCCGGCTGGTCTGCGTGAACATCACCACCGGCGGTGTCAGCCTGCGCATTGCCGCCGCCAACCCGGCCAGCGCCTGCTCCGATCCGCTCGTCGGCCCCGATGGCCAGAGCGTCTACGCCACCGGCAGCGGCACGGCCACCGCGCTGAGTCCGGCCGGAACGGTCTACTTCCAGCCCAGCGGCCGCGCCACCACCGACGCCGCCGGCACCACCAGCGCCAGCTGGCAGATCAGCATCACCGGCCAGACCGCCATCACCGTGCTCGGAGAAACCGGCCATGTCGAGTAGGCGGCGCACACGCGGCATGACGCTGATCGAGCTGGTCATCGCGATCCTGATCCTCGGGGTCGGGCTGGCCGGCGTACTGCTGGCCTACTCGACCGTGACCCGCGGCTCGTCCGACCCGGTGGTGCGCAAGCAGCTGCTGTCGATCGCCGAGGAGATGCTCGAGGAGATCCAGCTCAAGCCCTACGCCGCAGCCGCCAACGCCGCTGCGGGCGGCTGCGCACGCACGACGTGGAACGACCTGATGGACTACCACGGCTACACCACGACCAGCCAGATCTGCACCATCGATGGCACACCGGT
Source organism: uncultured Sphaerotilus sp. (assembly GCF_963924895.1). Classification (NCBI taxonomy): domain Bacteria; kingdom Pseudomonadati; phylum Pseudomonadota; class Betaproteobacteria; order Burkholderiales; family Sphaerotilaceae; genus Sphaerotilus; species uncultured Sphaerotilus sp. The sequence goes on along the minus strand of NZ_CAWURG010000020.1, from coordinate 73,542 downwards.
CGCCGCCCTCGCCGGCTACTCGCTGCGCGTGACGGTGCAGGCCGCGAGCTTCGGCGGCATTTCGGCGGCGCGGCGCATCGACGTCACCGTCAGCCGCGGCAGCGACCAGCTCACCCTGACCGGCTGGCGACTGGACTATGCGAGCTGAGCGCGCACGCGCCGCGCGGGGGTTCACCCTGCTGGAGCTGCTGCTGGTGATCGTCATCGGCGGCGTCATGGCGGCCTCGCTCACCGTGTTCTTCCGCCCGGCCTTCGACAGCTACCTCGCGACCCGCAACCGCGCCGACCTGTCCGCGCAGGCCGACGCCGCGCTGCGCCGGCTGGTGGGCGAGGTGCGGCTGGCGGTGCCGAACTCCGTGCGCAGCCCCGGCAGCCAGTGCGTCGAGATGGTCCCGACCCTGACCGGCGGGCGCCTGCGCATGGCCGCCGACACGGTCAACGACAGCACCCCCGGCTGCACGCCCTCGGCCAGCTGCTCCGCGCCACTCGACACCACCGCGCTGACCAGCGCGCTCGACGTGCTCACGCCGCTGTCGACCGTGCCGGCGGTCGGCGACTGGCTGGTCATCGGCAACCAGTCGCCCAACGACGTCTACAGCGGCAGCAACCGCGCCGCCATCTCCACCATCAGCACGCCGAACCCGGCGTTCGGGCTGCACCGCCTGGCCATCAATCCGACGCAATTCCCGCTCGGCTACGACGGCGGGCGCTTCAGCGTGGTCAGCGCCAGCCAGCAGGCCGTCTTCTACGTCTGCAGCGGCGCGGACGGCTCGCTGGATGCCAATGGCACCGCCCGCGGCACCCTGGTCCGCCTGTCCGGCTACGGCTTCAATGCCAGCTACCCGAGCGCCTGCCCCTCGGTCGCAGGCGGGCAGACCGTGCTCACCGGCCTGAGCCGCTGCACCATCACCTACGACCCCAACCAGGGCGCGACGCAGCAGAACGGCTTCGTCTACCTCCAGCTCGAACTGACCCGGCGCAACGAAAGCGTGTCGCTGGTCGTCGGCGCCCACGTGTCGAACGCGCCATGAAACGCCTCCATCCGCATGCATCCGGCGGCTTCGGCGCCATCGCGGCCATCTTCGTGCTGGTGGTACTGGCCAGTCTGGCGGCGGCCATCGTGCGGCTCGGGCAATCGACGCAGACCGGCTCGGCGCAGGACATCCTCGGCGCACGCGCATGGGCCGCTGCGCGCGCCGGCACCGAATGGGGCCTCTACCAGGCGCTCAAGGGCAGCTGGACCACTTGCAGCGGCGCCAGCCAGACGCTGGACCTGCGTGCGGACATCGGCATGCGGGTCACCGTGAGCTGCTCGTCGACCCTCTACAACGAGGGCGAGAACACCAGCGGAGCCGCCCAGACGCTGCGCGTCTACACGGTCAACGCGGTCGCCTGCAACAGCACCAGCGCCTGCCCGGACAACGCCCGCGCAGTGCAACCCGGCTACATCGAACGCCGGCGCCAGGTGCAGGCGGCGCAGTGAACGTGGCGCAGCGGCTGCCGGCCGGACGGCCGGCTGCGCTATCGTCACGCCCACCATGAGTGATGCCCCCAATCCCTGCCTGAGCTGCGGCGCCTGCTGCGCGAGTTTCCGCGTCGATTTCTCGACACAAGAATTGCAGTCCTGCGGCGGCTGCGTGCCCGACGGACTGACCGTCGAGGTCAACGAGGGCACCGCCCGCATGCGCGGCACCGACCACGCCCGCCCGCGCTGTGCCGCGCTGGTCGGCACGGTGGGCGTGAAAGCCGGCTGCGGGATCTACGAGTGGCGACCTGGGCCGTGCCGCGAATTCGGGATGCTGGCGCCACTCGGACGCGGCGACGACGCCTGCGGGCGGGCGCGGCGGCGGCACGGGATGGCGCCGCTGGATTGATTCACCCCCCGGCGCGCTTGGCCTTCCAGCCCTTCGCGGCGAGGTAGGCCAGCACCTTGTCGCAGTGGTCGCCCTGCACCTCGACCACGCCGTCCTTGACCGTGCCGCCGCTGCCGCAGGTGGCCTTGAGCGCCTTGGCCAGCGTGGTCAGCGCCTCGCCTTCCAGACCGAGTCCCTTGACCAGCGTCACGCCCTTGCCGGCGCGGCCCTTGGTCTCGCGCGACACGCGCACGATGCCGTCGGCCGAGACGGACACGGCGGCCGCCGCGTTGCAGACGCACTGCGCCATCGGCTGGCGGCACTGCGGACACATGCGGCCGCTGTCGGTCGAGTAGACGAGGCCGCCGGAGGAGGAACGGGACTGGTTCATGGGCAAGGGACCGGCTCGGGTTGCAACAAGGTCGCCAGCATACGGGCAGCGGAAAGTGTCCGGATCACACCGCGCAATGGGGTGCAACACTTTGCTCCGAATCTGAGGGCGCCCGGCCACCGGAACCCGTGCGCGCCAGGCGATCCCTGCGGACCAGGATCCTGCGGCCCCTCGGTACTTTCCCTGTGCACCGCCCTCGCCGGCCCGCCGGACACCCCTTTCCGACCACTTCCGGCGGCCCGTTACCAGGGTTTCCACGCACGCTTTGGCACCGGTCGGCACAGATCGGCACCCTGCAGCAGCACGCGGGCACCGCGGCTGTGCATGGCCCTGCGTCCATGCATCCGAATGGGCACGGTAGTTGCGAAAAAGAGGGGGTGTGACAGGTCGCGTCAGGTTCCGGTGGTTGCCGGCGACTCCATGTCCTCCCCCGTCAGAAGACCACCCGTGATCGTGAGCAAGGAGACATTCCATGAACGCATCCGTCGAACGGAGCAACTGGCTGGTACGTGGCGCCTGCGTGGCACTGATGAGTCTGCCCACCCTCGCCTTGGCCAATGCCGACGTCGAGAAAAACATCGCCAATTCCAAGAATTGGGCGACGCAGGCTGGCGACATGTTCAATCAGCGCTACAGCAAGCTCAACCAGATCAACAAGGGCAATGTCGGGAAGATGCAGGTCGCCTGGACCTTCTCGACCGGCGTGCTGCGCGGCCATGAAGGCTCGCCGCTGGTCATCGACGGCACGATGTACCTGCACTCGCCGTTCCCGAACAAGGTGTTCGCGATCGACCTGGAAACCCAGAAGATCCTCTGGAAGCACGAGCCCAAGCAGGACCCGGCCGTGATCCCGCAGATGTGCTGCGACACCGTCAACCGCGGGCTCGCCTATGCCGAAGGCAAGATCTTCCTGCAGCAGGCCGACTCCAACCTCGTGGCCCTGGACGCCAAGTCAGGCAAGGTGCTCTGGACGGTCAAGAACGGCGACCCCAAGCTCGGCGCCGTCAACACCAACGCGCCCCACGTCTTCAAGGACAAGGTCATCACCGGCATCTCCGGCGGCGAATGGGGCGTGCGCGGCTTCCTGGCCGCCTACGACATCAACACCGGCAAGCAGGTCTGGAAGGGCTATTCGGTCGGCCCCGACAGCGAGATGCTGATGGACCCGGTCAAGTCCACGACCTGGGCCGATGGCAAGGTCACGCCGGTCGGCCCCGACTCCTCGCTGAAGACCTGGAAGGACGACCAGTGGAAGACCGGCGGCGGCACCACCTGGGGCTGGTACAGCTACGACAAGGCCACCAACGCCGTCTACTACGGCTCCGGCAACCCCTCCACCTGGAACCCCTCGCAACGCCCGGGCGACAACAAGTGGTCGATGTCGATCTGGTCGCGTGACGTGGACACCGGCAAGGTCAACTGGGTCTACCAGATGACGCCGTTCGACGAGTGGGACTTCGACGGCATCAACGAGATGATCCTGGCCGACATCCCGGTCAAGGGCAAGCCGACCAAGGCCCTCGTCCACTTCGACCGCAACGGCTTCGGCTACACGCTTGACCGCGTGACGGGCGCGCTGCTCGTGGCCGAGAAGTTCGATCCGACGGTCAACTGGGCTACCCACGTGGACATGAAGTCCGGCAGACCGCAGGTGGTGGCGAAGTATTCGACCGCGAAGAACGGCCCGGACGTCAACACCAAGGGCATCTGCCCGGCCGCACTCGGCACGAAGGACCAGCAGCCAGCCTCGTTCGATCCAAACACCGGCCTGTTCTACGTGCCGACGAACCACGTCTGCATGGACTACGAGCCGTTCAAGGTCGAGTACACCGCCGGCCAGCCTTACGTGGGCGCCACGTTGTCGATGTTCCCCACGCCGAACAGCCATGGCGGCATGGGCAACTACATCGCCTGGGACGCCGGCACCGGCAAGATCGTGCAGACCAAGGCCGAGAAGTTCTCGGTGTGGAGCGGCTCGCTCAACACCGCGGGCGGGCTGAGCTGCTACGGCACGCTGGAGGGCTACCTGAAGTGCGTCGATGCCAAGGACATCAACAAGGAGCTGTTCAAGTTCAAGACCCCGTCCGGGATCATCGGCAACGTGTTCACCTATGAGCACAAGGGCAAGCAGTACATGGGCGTGTTCTCCGGCATCGGGGGCTGGGCCGGCATCGGCATGGCCGCCGGTCTGGAGAAGGACACCGACGGTCTGGGCGCCGTGGGCGGTTACAAGGAGCTGAGCCAGTACACCGAACTCGGTGGTTCGCTGACCATCTTCGCGCTGCCCAACTGAGCCAGGGAAATCACCAGCACCCGCAAGCGGTGAACGGCGTTGAAGGGTGGAAGAACCGATGCCGTTCACCTTGTCCAAGGCCGGAGCGATCCTGGAACAGTCGCCCCGGCCCTTTTTGCCACCACCCGGCCCCTGGAGACCACGCCCGTGAGACGACCCACTGCACTGCTCCCGCTCCCGCTTCCGCTGCCGGCCCTGTGTGCCGCGCTCCTGCTGACCGTCCTCGGCGCCTCGGCCTCGGCCCAGGACAAGGCCGCCCCGCTCTACACCGTGCAGGAAGGCTACAAGGTCGACGCCGACACCATGAAAGGCTTCCGCACCTGGCGCGCCGCGGCCTGCGACCGCTGCCACGGCGCCAACCAGGAAGGCATGGTCGGACCCTCGCTCGTCAACAGCCTCAAGACGCTGACCAAGGAAGAGTTCATCACCACGGTCACCAACGGGCGACTGGAAAAGGGCATGCAGAGCTTCGGCAACAGTCCCGTGGTGATGGACAACATCAACCAGCTGTACGCCTACCTGAAGGGCCGCTCCGACGGCGCCATCACGCGGGCCAAGGTCGAGGAGATCAAGTAGCCATGTCCGCCAAGACCGCCACCGCATCCGCCGCGGCACTGCTGCTGGCCGCCCTGGTGGTGGCACCGCTGGCCGCCAGCGCCCAGGACAGCGAGCGCAAGGCGCTGCGCGTCTGCCAGGATCCGAACAACCTGCCCTTCTCGAACGTGGCGGGTGAAGGCATCGAGAACAAGCTCGCCGAGCTGTTCGGCCGCGTGCTCGGCCTGCCGGTCACCTACTACTCCTTCCCCGCCCGGATGGCCTTCATCCGCAACACGCTGCGCTACAAGCTGCCGGGCGAGGATTTCCGCTGCGACATCGTGATGGGCGTGCCGGTCGGCTTCGACCAGGTCTCCGTCACCAAGCCCTACTACCGCTCGACCTACGCGCTGGTCTACCCGAAGGGCAAGGGACTCGACGAGGTGCATTCGACGCTCGACTTCCTCGGCCTCGGCCCGGATCGGCTGAAGAAGCTGCGCATTGGCGTCTACGACCGCTCGCCCGCGTCCGAGTGGCTGAACAAGCACCAGCTCGTCGAGCAGGGTGTCCCCTACCAGATGCTCAACGCCGATCCGGCCCAGTACCCCGGCGAGCTGCTGGAAAAGGAACTCGCCAGCGGCAAGATCGACGTGGCCATCGTCTGGGGCCCGATCGCTGGTTTCTTTGCCAAGCGCGTCAGCGCCCCTCAGCTCGTGGTGGTGCCGATGAAGTCCGAACCCGGCGTGCGTTTCGACTACGAGATGGCCATGGGCGTGCGCTACGGCGAGCGCGAATGGAAGCAGCAGATCGAGCAGGTGATCGAGTCGCACCGGCCCGAGATCCGGGCGATCCTGAACGACTTCGGCGTGCCGCTGGTCGACGACGGCAGCGCCACCGCCGCCCAGCGCTGAGCTGTCCCTGCCTCCCACCGTGCGCCCCGGAGAAGCCCGCATGAACCGCCCGACCCTGACCCGGCTGCTGGCATGCCTCGGCCTGATGGCCACGCTCTCGGCCGTGCCCGCACTGGCCCAGACCTCGCCACCACCGCCCGATTTTTCCGCCGCGGAACGCCTGCTGCTGATGGGCGACCAGCTGAAACAGGTCCAGCCGCCGACCACGCTGCGCTACCACTTCCAGCACGGTGGCACGCTCGAAACGCCCTTCGAGGACCAGGTCAGCATCCAGCTGACCCGACAGGCCGACGGGAAGTGCTGCGCCGCCACCGGAGAGTTCCTCACCGGCGAGCGGCGTGTCACGCTGCCCGAGGTCGAGAATGCGCAGGGCAACCCGGTCACCCTGTACTTCCTGGAACACGACATCCGCGAGATGCAGCGCCTCACCAAGGGCCAGGCGAACTACTTCCGCAAGCGCATCCGCATGGCGCTCTACCAGGGTGCGCAGGTCCGGGACGTCCGCTTCAGCTACCGCGGCCAGAGCCTCGCCGGCCAGGAAATCGTGATCGAGCCCTACCTCGACGACCCGAACCGCGTCCGCTTCGAGCAGCTGGCACGCAAGCAGTACGTGTTCCTGATGTCGGACGCGGTGCCCGGCAGCGTGGTCGCGATCCGCACCTCCGCCAGCGCCGAGGGCAGCGCCAGCCCGCTGATCGAGGACACCCTGTGGATCGACGGCGCCACACGACCAGCCCCCACCGCCTCGGCCTCGGCCTCTGCCGCGCTGAAGCGGACCCAACCCCTGCGCCCCTGAACGGAGTCTCCATGCCCCAGCCCTCCGCCGCCGCCCGCCGCCTGGCAGCCGTCTTCGCCCTCCTGCTCGCCGGTGCCGGCGCGGCTGCTGCCCGTGACAACGATTTCCCCACCGTCGACCGGGTGCTCTACGTCCAGGAATGCATGCGCAGCCACCCGGGTGGCGGGCACTACGAGATGGTCAACAAGTGCGCCTGCGCCCAGGAGCACCTGGCCGCCGAGATCCGCTACGACGACTACGTGAGCTTGTCCACCGCCTCGAACGCCACCACCATCGGCGGCGAGCGCGGCGGCTACATCCGCGACAACGAGCCGCTCCAGGAACAGATCAAGCGCTACCGCGCACTGCAGACCCGCGTGAAGAAGGCCTGCTTCGTGATCCCATGAACGCCCGCCCCGACCGACTGCACCCGACCCGCCGGGCCCTCCCGGCCACGCTGCTGGGCCTGGCCGCCGCCGCGCGGGCGCAGTTGCCGGCCGGGGATGATCCGGAAGCGAGCCCGCGCTGGCAGGCTGTCCGCGCAGCGCTGTTCGGCAACCGGCCGATCGACAGCGCCCCCGGCGGGCAGGTCGTGCTCACCGCGCCGCGCCGGGCCGACGATCCAGCCTTCGTGCCGATGGCGCTGCGCAGCACGCCCGGCACGCTCCACCCGGACACGACACAGTCTGTGCAGCGCCTGACACTGGTGATCGACAACAACCCGTCGCCAGTGGCCGCCGTGATCGATCTGCCGCCGGACGGCGCGCTGCCCGACATCGAGACCCGCACCCGGGTGGACGAATACACCTTCGTCCGCGCCATCGCTGAAACCCGCGACGGCCGGCTGCTGATGGCCACCCGTTTCGTCAAGGCCTCCGGCGGCTGCTCGGCCCCGCCGGGTGGCGACGACGCCGCGGTGCAGGCCGCGATGGGCCGCATGCTGTGGCGCGCCGATCCCGCCGAGGTCAGCGCCAGCCTCGCCAGTGGCACGCCGCTGACCGTGCAGTGGATGGTCCACCACCCCAACCATTCCGGCCTGGCCATGAACCAGGCGACGCGCCAGTTCACCCCGGCGCAGTTCGTGCGCAGCATGCGGCTGTGGCAGGGCGAGCGGCTGCTGCTGTCGGCGGAAGTCGACTTCGCGCTGAGCGAGAACCCGACGCTGCGCTTTCGCTTCGTCCCGCGCGGCACGGGCGAGCTGCGCGCCGAGGCCATCGACACCTTCGACCGCCGCTTCAGCGGGTCGATCGCGCTGAAGGATCTGCGGTGACGCCGGGACGGTGGTGGCTACAGGCCGTAGCGCGGCTGGCGCGCGCGGCGCTCGACCATGTCGCGCAGCATGTAGTCCACGCCGCGGCGCCACGACTCGTCGTTGTCGCCGCGGATGTCCACCGACTTGGTCAGCGCCATGCGGTCCTCCGGCACGTCCCACACCGCGAAGTTGAGGTTGAGGATCAGGTTGCTGACCCGCTGCACCCAGCCCACGCCGACCAGCCGCACCTGTGCTGCCTGCGCGACCGGGTCCAGGCAGCCGTTGCAGCGGTGCAGCAGGTCGACGCTGCGGCGCACCTGTTCCACCGCCGCCGTGGCGCTGTCCGACGCGACCACCCGGTACAGGCCGCGCTCGTCCAGCCCGCGGGCCATCTGCGCGCCGATGCGGGCCAGCCGGGGTGGCTGCAGCGCGGTGCGCGCCGGATCGGGCTGTTCATCGATCAGCTCGAAGCCGGCGAAGGCCAGCCCCGGCACCTCGGCCTGCGCCCGCAGTCCGCCGACGGGCAGCCACAAGGCCCCGAACAGCAGCGTGCGGCGGCGGATGGCATCGGCGGTTTCTCCATGCATGGGGATCTCCTTCTTGGCCTGGAACACCTGGGACAGATCGCCCCACGCTGCAAGCCGCGTGCCTTGCTCACCACGGCGCTGGCGCTGCTGCTCGCCGGCCCGGTGGCGGCCGCCGGCCCCGCCAGCCCGATCTGCACCTGTGCCTACATCACCAACCAGGGCAGCCACGATGTGACGGTGATCGATGCCGACACCCTGCGCGTCGTCGCCACCGTGCCGGTCGGCAAGGCGCCGGCCGGGGTGGTCGCGGCCAGCCGGCGCGGCGAGGTCTTCGTCGCCAATGCCGACGACCACAGCATCTCGGTCATCGACATGCAGCGCCAGCAGGTCAGCGCCACCTTCCCCGGCGGCCAGGGCAGCGTCGGTCTGGACGCCAGCGCCGACGGGCGGCGGCTCTTCGTCGTCGACTGGTACGGCGCCGCGCTGCAGGTGGTCGACAGCGCCAACCGCCAGACCATCGCCCGCGTTCCCCTGGGTCCGGCACCGGCGGGCGTGGCCGCACTGCCAGACGGCACGATGGCCTGGGTGGCCGAGCGCGACGACAACCGCGTCGCGCTGGTGGATGTCGCCCGCGCCGAAGTCGTGGCGCGTGTGCCGGTCGGCGAGCACCCGTTCGCGCTGCTGCTGGACCCGGCACGCCAGCGGCTCTACGCACTCAACGTGCGCAGCGACAGCGTCTCGGTCATCGACACCCGCACCCGCACCGTGGTCGCCACGCTGCCCACCGGCAAGGCCCCCTACGGCGCGGCCCTCGCCGACCAGGGCCGCCGGCTCTACGTCACCAACCAGCACGACGACACCGTCAGCGTCTACGACGCCGACACCCTGCAGACGCTGCAGACCCTCACCGGTTTCGGCTACCCGGAGGGCATCGCCGCCCGGGGCGCGCAGGTCTTCGTCGTCAACTGGATGGACGACAACGTCCAGGTCCTCGACGCCGCCAGCGGCCGGCACATCACCACCCTCGCCACCGGCCGCAACCCGCGCGGCTTCGGCGCCTTCATCGGGACCCCTGCACCATGAACCGACGCCCCTTCACCCTGCGCCTGGTCGCCCTGCTCGGCGGCGCAGCCCTCGCCGCAGGCCTGCCGTTGGCCGCCCAGGCCCACGGCCCGACCCGCCAGAAAGTCACCGAGACCGTCACGATCGAGGCCCCCGCGGCCACGGTCTGGGCGCGCATCCGCGACTTCGGCGCGCTCAAGGACTGGCACCCCGCCGTCGCCGACAGCCCCGCGAACCAGGGCAATGCGGTCGGCTCGGTGCGCCTCGTCCAGCTCAAGGGCGGCGGCGAGCTGACCGAGACGCTGGAGGGCTACGACGACGCGCAGATGAAGTACAGCTACCGCCTGAAGGACGGCAGCCCGCTGCCGGTCAGCAACTACACCTCGACCATCCGCGTCACCGACGCGGGCGGCAAGGCGCAGGTCGAGTGGCGCGGCGCCTTCTACCGCGGCTACCCGAACAACGACCCGCCGCCGGACCAGAACGACGAAGCCGCCGTCAAGGCCATCACCGGCGTCTACCAGAGCGGGCTGGCCAACCTGAAGCAGCTGGTCGAAGGGAAATGAGCCATGCCCGCGCCGGACACGGACGCCCGCCGCCGCCGGCTGCTGCTCGGACTGGCCGCGCTGCCGCTGGGCTGCGCGACCGGCCCCGCGGCCACCGGCGATGAGGTGGCGCGGGAGGTCGCCGACGGCGTCTTTCTGCTGCCCGGCGTGCGCGGCGAGATCGGCCCCGACACCCGCGGCCGGATCGGCAACGCCGGCTTCATCGTCGGCCCGGGCGGCGTGATCGCCATCGACAGCGGCACCTCGCACCGGCACGGGCTGGCGCGCCTGGCCGCGATCCGCCGCGTGACCGCGCAGCCGCTGCGGGCGCTGGTGCTCACCCAGGCGCGGCAGGAATTCCTCTTCGGCGCCACCGCCTTCCAGGCCGCGGGCGTGCCCGTGGTGATGCACCGCGACGCCATGCGCCTGATGACCGGGCGCTGCGAGGGCTGCCTGAAAACGCTGCACCAGTTGCTCGGCGCTGGCGAGATGGCCGACACCCGGGTGCCCCAGATCGAGCGCGTGGTCACGGACGCGGAGGTCGATGCGGGGACCGCCCTGCCCGACATCGGCCGCCCGGTCCGGCTGCTCGCGCCCCCGCCGGGCCGACTCGCCGCCAGCCCCGGCCACCTCGCCGTGCTCGACACCCGCACCGGCACCCTGTTCGCCGGTGCCCTGCTGGATGCCGGGACCATCCCCGATGTGCAGGATGCCGACCTCGCCGGCTGGCACGCGGCGCTGGCCGAGTTGCGCGCGTTGCCGCTGCGACAGGCGATCCCTGGCCACGGCCCCGCCGCCCCGGCAACCACGCTGATCGACCGCGTCGAGCGCTACCTCACGCAACTGGCGCAGCGCACCGCCGCGCTGCTCGCCGCTGGCGTGCCGCTGAGCGAGGTCGCCGACGCCACGGAGCTGCCCGACTTCGCCGGCGACGACCACTACGACACCACCCACCGCCGCAACGCCTCGATCGTGTTCCTGCGGCAGGAACGGGCGCTGATGCTCGGCCCCACCCCGCACTGAGCCCACCGCCGTACACCAAAGGACGCACCATGCCCATCCACCCCGCCCGCCGCCGCCTGCTGGCCCTCGCGCTGTGGCCGCTGGCCGCCCGCGCGGCCGAGGGTGGCCTGCCCACCAACGTCGGCCACGGCGACAGCTCGAAACAGTGGGAGCATCTGCGCGGCCAGCTCTTCGGCACGCGCCCGATCGCCAGCGGCGCGGACAGCCTGATGCAGCTCGTCGTGCCGCTGCGGGCGGCGTATGGCGCGTCGGTGCCGGTGAAGATCGTCACCCGGGTGCCGCAGACGCCCGAGCGCTACCTGAAGCGCCTGACCCTGCTGGTGGACAAGAACCCCTCGCCGGTCGCAGCCACGCTTGACCTGACCCTCGCGCTCGGCCAGGCTGACTTCGAGACCCGGCTGCGCGTGGACGAGTACAGCCACATCCGCGTCATCGGCGAGCTGGACAACGGCGCGCTGCACATGGACTCGCGCTACGTGAAGGTCTCGGGCGGCTGCAGCGCGCCGCCCAACCGCTCGGCGCCGGAGCTGATCGGCCGGACCCGGTTTCGATTGCCGGAAGGACTGCACCCCGGCGCCGTCACGCCCGTCGAGGTCAGCGTGGTCCATCCGAACGACACCGGTTTCGAGCTGAACCAGGTCACCGTGATGTACATCCCGCCGCACTTCGTGCGCCGCGTGCAGGTGGCCTACGCCGGCCAGCGGCTGTTCGATGCCGAGACCGATTTTTCGGTCAGCGAGAACCCGAGCTGGCGCTTCAACTTCGTGCCCCGCGAGCGCGGGCTGCTGACGGCCGAGGTCGAGGACACCAAGGACGGGCGATTCACCGGCTCGCTCGATCCCTGGGCTGCCTCATGAAGACGCTGCACACCGCCGTGATGGCGCTGGCGGCCGTCCTGTCACTCGCGGCGCAGGCAGCATTCCCGACCGCGTATGCGCCGGTCGAGGTCCAGCCGCAAGTCAGCGCCAGCGGGCAGTACGAATTCGACCTGCGCCCCGCCCAGCAACGCGCGCGGCGCGAGGGCAAGGCGCTGTACGTCTACCTCGGCGCCAGCGACTGCCCCTACTGCCGCAAGTACGAGCAGTTCCTGGCGGCCAACCTGCGCGAGCTGGTGCCGCGCTTCGCCCCGAAGTACCTCGTCGTCGATCTGCGCAGCCAGCTCTCCGTCACCGACCGCCAACTCATCCTGCGCACCGAGGCGCTGCGCCTGCCCTACGCCGACTTCCAGCGCGCCATCGGCGACCAGCGCGCGCGGCTGCTGGTCTACCCGAGCGTGTGGTTGCTGGACGCCGCCAGCGGCAAGCCACTGATGCAGATGCCCGCCGGTGCAGGCACCTTTCAGACGGTGCCCGAGCAGATCGAGATCCTGGACCTCGTCGAATGAAAACGAACGAGGTCGGTCTAAACTGAAGCGATGAATGCCTCCGCCGCCGCACTGCCCCGTCTCAAGCTGCCCGTCGGCCTGCAAAGCTTGGCCAAGCTGCGCAGCGAACATTGCTACTACGTGGACAAGACCGGGCTGGTCATGGACCTGATCGAGTCCGGGACACACTATTTCCTGAGCCGCCCCCGCCGCTTCGGCAAGAGCCTGCTCATCGACACGTTCAAGGAACTGTTCGAAGGGAACCGAGCGCTGTTCGAGGGCCTGGCGGCCGAGTCGCGCTGGGACTGGTCGCGCCGCTACCCGGTGATTCGCCTGAGTTTTTCAGGAGGCGTGTCGCCCGCGGGCACCGGGCTGGTCCAGCGCATCCGCGACAACCTGCGTGTCAACCGCGAGGCACTCGGCCTGCCGCTGCCCACCGGTCTGCCTGGCGACGACCTGCCCGGCAACTTCGCCGACCTGATCCGGCAGGCGCACCGCAGCCGCGGCGAGCGGGCGGTGGTGCTGATCGACGAATACGACAAGCCCATCCTCGACAACATCACCGACCCGGTCGTGGCGCGCCAGATGCGCGAGGGGCTGAAGGACGTGTACGCGGTGCTCAAGGACACCGACGAGCACCTGAAGTTCGTCTTCCTGACGGGGGTGAGCAAGTTCAGCAAGGTCAGCCTGTTCTCGGGCCTGAACAACCTGACCGACCTGACGCTGGACCCCCGCTACAGCGCGCTGTGCGGCTACACCGACGACGACGTGGACACCGTGTTCGCGCCGGAGCTGCCGGGGCTGGACCGCGAGGAGATCCGCCGCTGGTACAACGGCTACAACTGGCTCGGCACCTCGGTCTACAACCCCTTCGACCTGCTGCTGCTGTTCCGCAACCGGCAGTTCCGCCCCTACTGGTTCGAGACCGGCACGCCCACCTTCCTCGTCGATCTGCTCGCCGCCCGGCGCCCGTTCACGCCGGACCTGGGCCACATCGTCGCCACCGACACGCTGCTGTCCACCTTCGATGTCGAGACGTTGCAGCCCGAGGCGCTGCTGTTCCAGGCCGGCTACCTGACAATCGACAGCGTCTGGGAGATCCCGGGGCGGCGCGAGCTGACGCTGAAATACCCCAATCTGGAGGTCCAGGCCAGCCTGAACGACAGCCTGCTGCGACACCTGTCGGGCAGTGCCGAGATCCCCGAGCCGCAGATCAGCCGCCTCTACCGCGTGCTGCTGGCGGGTGATGTGCCGGCGCTGCGCCCGCTGTTCCACGCCTTCTTCGCCAGCATCCCGCACGACTGGTACCGCCGCAACGCGCTGTCCGGCTTCGAGGGCTATTACGCGAGCATCTTCTACAGCCACTTCGCCGCGCTCGGACTCGATGTCCGCGTGGAGGACACGACGAACAAGGGCCGCATCGACATGGCGGTGCTGTTCGGCGGGGTGGTCTGGCTGTTCGAGTTCAAGGTCGTCGAGCTGACGCCCCAGGGCCACGCGCTGCAGCAGCTCAAGGACCGCGACTACGCCGGGAAATACCGTGGCCGCGGCGAGCCGATCCACCTGATCGGGGTCGAGTTCAGCCGGGAAGACCGGAACGTGGTCGGGTTCGAGGTGGAAACGATCCCGGCCACGCGCGACCCAGACTCAGTGCGCTGACGGGTCGATCACCGGCCAGCCCTGCGCCAGCGCATGCGCCCGCAGCCGCGCGTCCGGCGACACCGCCACCGGGTCGCTGACCGCCTGCAGCAGCGGCAGGTCATTCGCCGAGTCCGAGTAGAACCAGCTCCGCCCCACCGTCTGCAGCGTGTGGCCCTGCGCGGCCAGCCAGCGCTGCACATGGTCGATCTTGTGGCCGCGGTAGCAGGGCTCGCCCTCGACCTCGCCGGTGCGGTGGCCGCGGGCATCGACGGCGGATTCGCTCGCCAGCAGGTGCGGCACTTCGAACAGCGCCGCCAGCGGCTCGGCCAGGAAACGCGGCGTCGCGGTGACGATGGCGCAGAGGTCGCCGCGCGCGCGGTGGCCGTCCACCAGCGCCCGGGTTGCGGCCGGCACCCGCGGGCGCAGGTGTTCGCGGAAGTCGTCGATCCAGCGCGCCACCTCGGCCGGTGGCACCTCGCGCAGCGCGCCGACGTTGGCGCGCTGCATCTCGCGGATGTCGAGCGTGCCGGCGGCGTACTGGCGGCAGTGGTCGAGGTAGGTCACGCGCACCGCGTCGTCGAACACGCCACGGGCGATCAGGAAATCGGTCCAGGCGAGTCCGGTGTCGAAGGGGATCAGCGTGTGGTCGAGGTCGAAGAGGGCAATCTGCAGCATGGCGCCATCATGCCCCGAGCGCACGACCTCGCCGTGTCAGCTCCAGTCGTCCATGTCGTGGCGGATCGCGTGGCGGTTGGCGATCAGCTCGTCGATGGTCGGCTCGTTGTTCAGCGCCCGCCACAGCGCCAGCTTCGTCGCCTCGTAGTTGGTGCGGTACATGTCCTTCTTGTCGAGGTTCGGGTCCTTGGCGCAGCGCGGGTCGATCCACACCAGGCTGACGATGCAGAGCTGGTTGACCAGGTCCTTCGGGATCAGGCCCTCGATCACGCAGTCGAGCACCGCGTCGGCGGTGGCGCTCTGGACCACGCCGCCGAACAGGTCGATGTTGGCCATGTCCTTGAGCGTGACCTTCGGGACGGTGATGGTCGCCGGGCGCACGAGCTGGTTGCAGGCGCGGATCGCGAACATCGCGGTGTGGCCCTTGCTCTGCGCCATCATGTTGGCAAAGGCCTGCCCGACCGGGCCGTCGACGCGGCCGATCAGGATCTCGGGCATCGCGTCGGTGAACTGGCCCTCGGCGGCCAGCACGGTGGCCTCGCCGGCATGGAAGGTGTACGGCAGTGACATCGGGGGAACTTCCTTTCAGGTGACGATCAGGTGACAAGGAGCAGCTCGCCCAGGCCATCGACCGCCAGATCCCCGCGCAGGCGGTGAACGGCGCGGCGCGGCAGGTCGGCGAGCGCGGGGAAATCGGTGTGGCGCGCCAGGTCACGCGCCATCAGTTGCCAGGCGACGGCCATCTCGCCCCCGCCGGGCACGAAGCCGGGCAGCACCATCGGCGCCACCGTCGGATCCGCGAACAGCACGCTGCCCCGGCGCATGCCCCAGGCCGGATGCACGCCGCAGCGCCCGCCGAGCACGACCGTGCCCGCCACCAGCCGCGAGGCCGCGAAGTCGCCGACCGCACCGCCGACGAGGACCGTGCCACGCCGCATCCGGTCGGCGAGCCGGTCGCCCGCGCGGCCACGCACGGCGAGCAGCCCGCCGCGCATGCCGTCCATGCTGCCGGGCAGCGTCGACGCCGCGAAGTCGCCGATGTCGCCGTCGATGTGCAGCGCGCCACCGCCCATCTCGCAGCCGACCAGATCGCGCGCCGAGCCGTGCAGCCGGACCACCCCACCGCGCATCTGCACACCGAGACCATCGCCGACCGAGCCGTCGATGCGGAGCCGTCCGGACGCCATCTGGTGGCCGATGTGGTCGACGCGGGACAGGTCGCCGACGAGGTGCAGCGCCGCCTCGGTGTCAGCGTCGGCGTCCTGCGTCGCCTCGACCGTGAACCACTCGGCCAGCGGCACGAGGTCGCGGCCATAAGCCAGCGGCAGGCGCTCGACCTCCGCGACGGACAGGCCGGCCAGCGCGTCGGGCCGCACGCCGCGCAGGTCCAGCCGCAGCGCAGGCATCTGGCGCAAGGTGAGTCGATGGCCGCTCATGGCGTCAACCTGTGCAGGTGAAAGTGGAACGGCCCGAGCTTGCCGCCGTAGTTGCCCGCCGAGATCCGCAGCAGCCCGCCCGCAGTGCCCAGCGCCACGCCCGCCTCGATGCCGACCCGCATGGCCGCCGCCACCGCCGCCTCGCTCAGCCCGTCGATGACGATTTCCATCACGCAGCCGATGCGCTCGTCGAGTTCACTGCGTCTGGCCAGCCCGCGCAGCGTCGGGCAGAAGGCGTCGTTGGTGGACGCCATCAGCGCCGGATACCGGCTGCCAACTTTCGAGCCCGAGCGCACCACGCCCCCCGGGAACGGCAGGACCACGTCCGGCAGCCGCCGCATCGCCGTGACCGCCGCCTCGGCCGCCGCGAGCGCGGCATCCGTGTCACGCGCCAGGAACAGCAGATTGCCGCCCCCGACGCCCTTGACCACCGGCGTCGTCTCCTGCGCGACGAACTCGCCGTCCATCACCGGCACGCGCCAGTAGCGCACGCCGCCGATCACCTTCGACTGCTGCCAGCCGTCGCCGAAGAAACGCAGGTTCTTGCCCAACGCGATCGGCTCGCCCTCGCGCAGCCCGGCGAAGACCGCCGTGGTCGGGCAGGTCAGCACACATTGCCCGACGCGGCGTTCGACCTGCTTGGCCAGTTCCTTGCCGCTCATCGCGAACAGCAGCACCGCAAGACCCGGCCGGCCATCGGGTGTCTCGTCGGCGGACAGTTCGCGCTCGATGCCCGCCTCGCAACCGCAGGCGATCACCGAGGTGGCGAAGCCCGTGGCGGCGACGGCGGCGTGGCGCGCCCAGGTGAGGTTGTGCGCGGTGATCAGCAGCCGGGTCGCCTTCATCGGGAAGGCTTCGGCGAAGGTGTCGTCGATGAGGACCGTCATGGCGTGTCCCGATCCTGGCCTTGCAGACAGGCCACCGGCAGCAGCGCCCCGCCCCGGCCGCAGACGCACAGCTCGTCGTGGCCGATGACGAGGTGGTCGGGGTTGACCGAGCCGTGGCGGGCGTGGCGGCGGCGCAGCGTCTGGGCGAAGGACAGGTCGTAGTCGGGTGCGACGAAGTGCGTGCCGCCGACCGGTTCGGCGGTGAGGCGGCCGGCGCGGGAGACGAGCACGCCGTCCTTGAAGACCAGTTCGGGCGCGGTGAACATGCGCTCGCGGTCGGCGTCGTCGCGGTAGACCGCGATGTCGGCCGCCGCGCCCTCGCCCAGGTGGCCGCGGTCGCGCAGGCCGAGCAGCTTCGCCGGCGCGGCGCGGGTCAGGATGGCGATCTCCTGCAGCGTCAGCTCGCGGGTGATCGACTTCAGCGCGCTGAACTGCGCGACCTCGGGGTGCAGCTTGGCGAGTTGCTCCTCGCGGAAGGACCGGTCCATCAGCAGCCGGATCAGGTGCGGGTAGCTGGTGAAGGGGCCGCCGTTCGGGTGGTCGGTGGTCAGCACGATCTGCCACGGGTTGCGCACCAGCAGGAAGATCTCCAGCCCGATCGCCCATTGCAGCGCGTTGACATAGCTCGACTCGCGGTAGCGGAAGGGCAGCACGCCGCAGCCCGCCTCGCACTCGATGTCCGAGAAGATCGCCTTGCGCGGACTCGCCAGCCCGGCGTTGGCGAACTGGCGCATCGTGTCGCCGGAGGCGGTCACCGTCTGGCCGAAGATGATCTGGCCGACATCGACGCTGAGCTGCGGCCGCGCATTGACCGCCTCGGCCAGCGCCAGCGCGGCGGACGAGAACTTCTTCGGCCCCTCGTTGCCGTAGGCGTGGAACTGGACATGGGTCAGGTGCGCGGGCAGGCCTTCGAGCGCGTCGATCGTCTCCAGCGTGGACGCGATGTTGCCAGCGGCGCCAAGGTTGCTGCCGTGGATGTGCAGCGGGTGCGGCACGCCGAGCGCGTGCAGCCCGCGGGCCAGCGTGTGGACCACCTGGCGCGGCGTGACCTGCCAGCGGGTGTGGGCCTCGTCCACGTTCAGGCGGCGCTGGTTGAACTTGAAGGCCGAGATGCCGCCCGGGTTGACGACCTTGACGCCCATCGCCTTGGTCGCGTGCAAGGTCCAGCCGATCAGGTCGCGGAACTCGTCCGGGTGGGCACCCTCGGCCAGCATCTGCAGGAACAGCTCGTCGTTGCCGAGCATCACGTAGGCGCCGTGGTCGAGGATGGGGGTGTCGCCCATCTCCATGTGGGCGTGGCGGGCGTTGGTGGCGACCATCGCCGGCTCGAAGGCCGCCGTGTAGCCCATCTGCACGTAGCGCCGGCCGGTGTCGCGCGTGCCGGGCGTGATGTGGCGACACGGGTCGTCGTCGCCGCCGCGGTGGTTCTCGGGGAGCAGCAGCCGGGCGAGGTTGACCTTGCCGCCGCCGATGTGGGTGTGCAGGTCGATGCCGCCGGCCAGGACGACGCAACCGCTCGCGTCGAAGGACTCGTCGGCCGGCTCGCCCGGCGCCAGCTGGCCGATGCGCCCGTCGCGCACGACGAGGTCGCACACCACGCCGTCGACGCCATTGGCCGGGTCATGCAGGCGGCCGCCGTGCAGTCGGATCGTGCTCATGCGGCCGCCCTCCCCGGCGCCAGGGCCTGCATCAGCACCTCCACCACCGCACCCACGGTGGGCAGGTCGTTGTCCTGCAACGCGTGCAAGGGCATCAGCACGACGCCGTCCGCGCGGAACAGATGGCCGTCGGTGTGAACGCCCGGCGTCGCCACCGGAATGAACACCGTGTGCCGCTCGTCACCCAGCTGCGCCGCCAGTGCCGGCAAGCCGAGCACGATGCGCGGCAACCCGGTTGCGGCCGGCACCCCGCCCGCCACCAGACCCGGAAAGCTCGCCACCCACAGCAGCAGATCGACCGCACCGTCCTCCAGCAGCCGCTGGGCGCCGAAGCGCAGCGGATCGTGTTCGAGCCCGCGCGGGCCGTGGCGGCTGCGCAGCGGCAGGCCCGTGCGCCAGGCGTGGACGTACTGCGCGGTCATCGCGCCGTCTCCGCCGCCGATCGGCAGCGCGGCGGCGCGGGTGGTCTGGTTCAGCCGCTGGATGAGCTGCATCAGGCGCTCGATGCACAGCGCCGCGTGGGGGCCGAGCTGCGACGGCTCCCAGACCAGCACGGTGTAGCGTGCGGCCTTGAGCTGCGCAGCCAATGTGGCCAGCGCCGGGTACGCCAAGGCCTCGGCCGCCGCGGGTGACTTCCCGGCCACCAGCAGGTGCAGCCGCACGAGCGTGTCGGGCAGATCCCCCGGCGCATCGAGGTACACGATCTGCGGGGGCGTGGTCCGGCCGTCGAGCACCCGCTCCAGCCACCGCGGCGCCCGAGACAGCAGCCCGCTCCCGAGCACCACGATCAGGTCGGCGTGTTCGCGCACCTCGGCCAGCGTGGTGCTGTAGCCGCCGCGGTCCTGCTGCGCCCGCAGCGACTGGCTGAGCGGCTCGCCCGCCGCGGCATCACAACACGCGCCGCTCAGCTCGGCCAGCGTGGTCAGCGCCCGGGCACCAGCGACATCGGTGCCCCAGCCGCCGATCAGCGGCTGGCGGCTGCGGGCCAGCCGCTGCACCGCCGCCGCCAGCGCGGACTCCAGCGTGGCGGGCTGGCCGTCGATGCGCGGCGCACCGGCCACGCCAGAGGGGGCCGCCGTCTGCCGCAACCCCGCTTCGGCGAGCGCGCAGCCAGTGGCACTCGCCGGGCGGTCATCGCACAGCAGCGGACAGAAGGGACAGGTCCAGACAAGGCTCGGATCAGGGCGCATGCCCATCGCAGAGGCAATCGGCATGCCACACGGCCCGCGGGGGAAAACGCCCGCTGACCCGACTGGACTTGCCACAGAGTGTGGCGTTTCAGCACCAGGCTGCCCGCGGCAACCGGCAAGAACCGCATGGCCGGCGTGGCACGAAACCTGATTGCAATCGCGCCATGTGCCTACGCCTCCGGTCCGCGACCTCCGCCGCCCTGCACCCTGACGGGCGGCAGCCGACCGTCGTGCAAGGCACTGGCCACCAGCCACGCCACCGCGCCCGCCCGTCCCGCCTCTCGCAGATCATCCGCACCGCGCACACCGCCCGCGCCGATGAGCCGGGCGGCCGGCGCGCGGCGTTGCACCTCGGCCAGCGTGTCCAGGTCCGGCCCGGTGTGGGCGCCCACGCGCTCCAGCGTCATCACGATCACCCGGGCCGGCCACCGCGCGGGCTGCTCCCAGCACCCGGCCGGGTCGAGCCGCTGCCCGTCGCGCCGGTCGAGCGACAGGATCGCGCGCTGGCTCGGCCGGTCGGCGGCATCGATCGGCTCGGTCAGCGCCTGCGTGTCCTGCAGCGACTCGCTGGCATAGACCGGATCGATCCGCGCGGCCACCTCCGACCCGAGTTGCGCCAGCAGCGCCCGGACCGCCCCGACGTCCGCAAAGCCGGCGTCCAGCCAGAACCGCACGCCGGGCAGCGCGGCACCCAGGGCGCGCAGCACGTCGGTCTGCACGGCGCCGCCCTGCAGCGCATCCAGATCGGCGATGTAGAGCACGGACGCTGCGGCGTGCCGGCACAGCGCCTGCGCGACGGTCACCGGGTCGCTGCCCGCGCACAGCACCGACACGATCGGCTGGTAGGACCGGCGGTCACCACGCACGGCGCGCACCACACGGCCTTGCATCACATCGAGGACTGGGATCAATTGCATGGCTGACACGATACTGGTCTTCGAGTTCGTCAGCGCTGGCGGCATGCCGGGGCACCCGGACGAAACCACCCTGCAACCGATCGGCGTGGCGATGCGCGATGCCGTGGCGGCAGACTTGCTGCGGCTGCCGGCGGACCGCATCGGGCGGGTCAGCGTGGCCGACAGCGCAGGCGCGCCAGCCAGCAGCGACAGCACCGGGCGCCTGCACCCCGTGCGCACCCGGCCCGGACAGCCCGCCCTCGACTTCCTGGCCGAACAGGCCGCACAGCACGACGGTGTCTGGGTGATCGCGCCGGAGAGTGACGGCCTGCTGTCCGCCTGCTGTGCCCTGGTCGCACCGGCACGCTGGCTGGGCAGCACGGCCGCGGCGCTGCACACGAGTTCCAGCAAGACGCGCACCCTCGCCCGCCTGGCCAGCGCCGGCCTGCGCACGCCCTGGGACTTCGACGCGCCCGGACAGGCACGGCGCTGGGTGGTCAAGCCCGATGTGGGCGCCGGTGCGGTCGACACCGTGGTGCTCGACGACCACGGCGCGGCGCAGGCGCTGGCCGCACGCCGGTCGGCCGCAGGCGAGCGCGTGACGCTGCAACCTTGGGTCGAAGGCGAGGCGCTGAGCCTGTCGCTGCTGTGCGGCACCGGCGTGCACGCCTCGCTGCTGAGCCTGAACCGGCAGCAGCTGCACTGCAGCGCCTCGGGCCGGCTCGACTACATCGGCGTCACGCACACCGGCGCCGATGCCGGGGACCCGCGCTGGCCGGCGCTGCAGGCCATGGCCGACACCGTGGCCGGCGCCCTGCCCGGCCTGCGCGGCTTCGTCGGCATCGATCTGGTCTGGCACCCGCAGCACGGCCCGGTGCCGATCGAGGTCAACGCGCGGGTCACCAATGCCTATGCCGGGCTGTCCGACACCCTCGGGCGCAACCTGGCCAGCGAGGTGCTCCGTGCCTGCCGATGACAGGGGCACGGACCTGGCCACGGACGTGATCGGCTGGGACGTCGGCGGCGCGCACCTCAAGGCCTGCTGGCTGCACGGGGGCCAGGTGCGCGATGTGGCGCAGTGGGCCTGTCCGCTGTGGCAGGGGCTGGTGCATCTGGAGGACGCGCTGGCGCAGGCGCGGACACGCTGGCCGCAGGCGATGGACCGCGCCGCGCACGCCGTGACGATGAGCGGCGAGATGGTCGACCTGTTCGCCGACCGGGCCGACGGCGTGCACCGGATCAGCCAGACGCTGGCGGAGCGGCTGCCCGGCCCGGTGCACCTCTACGCCGGCCCGCAGCACTGGGTCACGCCCGCGCAGGCCGCGGCCCACTGGCCCGCGATCGCCTCGGCCAACTGGCGCGCCTGCGCCCAGCACACGGCGGCCCGGCTCGGCCGCGGCCTGCTGATCGACATCGGCAGCACCACCACCGACGTGATCGCCTTCGACCAGGGCCGCGTGCTCGGCGACAGCCTGAGCGACCGGGACCGGCTGGCCAGTGGCGAGCTGGTCTACCAGGGCGTCGTGCGCACGCCGCTGTGCGCGCTGGCGCAGCGCACGGTGTTCCAGGGCCAGACGCTCAACGTGATGAACGAGTGGTTCGCCACCACCGCCGATGTCTACCGCCTCACCGGCGAACTCGACCCCGCCCACGACCAGCAGCCCACCGCCGACGGCGCCGACAAGTCGCTGCACGCCACCCGGGCGCGGCTGGCGCGCATGGTCGGCTGCGATGCGCGCGACGGCAGCGATGCGGACTGGCTGGCCTTCGCGCACACCTGGCGTGCGGCGCAGTGCGCCGAGATCGCGGGACAGGTCCGGCGCGTGCTGGACCGCCACGCCCGCACGCCAGCGGATGCCCGCCACCTCGTCGCCGCGGGCTGCGGCGCCTTCCTTGTTCCATCCGTGCTGGGAGACTCCATGTGCGGGAATCCGGTGCTCGACTATGGCCACGACGTCGCCCCGCTGGCCGCAAACCTGCCCGCGGCACTCGCGGACTGGACCCGGGTCGGCGCTCCCGGGGTTGCCGTCGCCGCCTTGTGGCGAGATGATCACAGCGCAACACCGGCCCCAGCCGGGAGGGGAGCAGTCTGATGTGGATCATCAAGCTCGGTGGCAGTTTCTGCAGCGATCCACGGCTGCCGGACTGGCTCTCGCTGGTCACACAGCTCGGCGGCGGGCGCATTGCGCTGGTGTGTGGTGGCGGCATCCTCGCCGACGAGGTGCGGCGATTGCAGACCCGCTGGGCGCTGGACGACCTGCCCGCGCACAACATGGCCATCCTCGCGATGGTCCAGAACGCCTACATGCTGCACGGCCTGAGTCCGGGGCTGCAGCCGGTCAGCCGGGAGGCGGATGTGCCGCTGGTGCTGCGGCGCGGCGGTGTGGCGCTGTGGATGCCGCTGGAGCTGCTGCGCCACCATCCGGACGCCAACACCAACTGGGACGTCACCTCCGACAGCATCGCCCTCGGGCTGGCGCGGCGGCTCAACGCCGAGCGGCTGGTGGTGCTCAAGGCCTGCGACATCGACGCGGACATGAGCGTCTGCCAGCTGGTGGAGGCCGAGGTGCTGGACCGCCGCTTCGCGGCGCTGGCGGAGCAGTCAGGCTTGCCGATCGACGTGCTGGGCGGTCACCAGCTCGACGAATTGCGGGCGCTGCTGCTGGGCAGCGCACCGCAGCTGATCGGCGCCCACCGGCGTGCGGTCTCCTGATCGGCCACCAAACCGGTCAGGCGCCGCAGCCGCGCCTCGTCGATCCCCAGACGCCGGTCCCCGGCGCACACCGCCGAGCGGAATCCGGCGAAATCCGGGGCCAGCGCGCGCAGCGCGGGCAGGTCCTCGCACTGCAGCGCGCCGGCCAGCCCGGCCAAACCGCCATGTCGGCGCACCTGGGCGATCATGCCCGCCAGCGCCGCCGCCGGCACCCGCTGCAGCAGCGTGCCGCCGCGCTTGTCGGCCGTGTCGAGCATGACCGCGGCAAAGCGCTGCTGGCAGATCAGGTCGAGCAGGTCCGCCTGCACACCGTCGTCCGCGATCAGCACCGGCACCACCGGCACGCCGGACGACGCCATCCAGCCCAGCGCCACCACCAGCGCCGCCGCCCCGATGCCCGGCACCACGCCGACCTTCACGTGGTCCACGCCACAGGCCTCCACCGCCAGCACGCGCTGGCGGATCGCGGCCAACGCATGCGCCGGCCAGTCGCCGATGGTCGCGGTCACCGGCACGCCCGGTGCCAGGTGGCGCAGGCGCCGAACGATCCGCCCGATGCTCTCGACCGGCAAGCCGCCCAGCGCCCCGTCCGACGGCTCCTTCAGGTCGATGAAGCCCACCCCCGCCGCTGCGGCCAGTTCAGCCTCGGCCATGTCCCGCACGCTCACCAGGATCCGCATCACGTCTGTTCCCCCGCCATCGGCGTCTTCAGCTCGTTCATGGCCTGCTGCAGCCAGCCCCAGGCTTCGTGTTCCACCGCGCTCGCGGTCTTGTCGATGGCGGTCTGCAGCTGCGCCATCTCGCGATCGATGCGCTCCCGCGGCAGCAAGTGGCGCCGGCTGACCAGCACCGCGCCTTCGATCACCGCCGCCTGCGCCCGGTTCAGGCCCGGAAACGGCGCGTGGGTGCGGTCCTCGGCGATGTCCAGCGTCAGCACCGGCCGCTGCGCGTCATCGCTCACCGCCGCCAGCCGCAAGACCAGGTGCCGCATCGCCACCGCCAGCCGCTCGCCCAGCCCGTCCGCCACCGGACAGGTCGGCCACGCCTGCCGGCCCGTGACGCAGCCAGCGAAGACCCGTGTGTCGGTGACGATGTTGAGCACCGCCACGCGCTCGCGCAGCAGGTTGTCCAGCGTAGTGGACGGCCGAAACGGCATCAGCACTACCTGCGCGCCGCGGTAGCGCACGCCCATCGGCGCCGCGTGCACACGGCCGTCGGTGCAGCGCGTGGTCACCACGGTTTCGTAGATCACGTCGTTCAGTGCCTGGGTCACGGCCTGGCTCCCTTCGTCGGCGCCGGCGCACACCAGGCCAGCTTGTCGTCCGGCGGCCGCTCCACCGCGCAGCCCCAGTCGAGCGGCTGGTCCTGCACATAGCGCTTGCCGAGCTGCCACGCGATCTCGGCCCGCGCCAGCTCCGCGCCCATGTAGAACGCGTGCCCGGCATCGCCCTGCAGCCCGAGCTGCGGCCACAGCGCCATCGCGTCGGTCGCGCGCCGCAGGCCGTCGCGGTTGTAGACGTGCAGCCCCTCGGCCGAGACCTGGATGCGGAAATTGGGATCCTTCACCTGCGCGGCGATGGTCGCGATCTCGTCGGCGCTGTCGGGCCAGGGGTGCTTGTCGTGCGCGGTCATCAGCGCGTCGCCCAGCCCCTTGGGCAGGGTCTGGAGCTGCACCGCCGCGTGCATCATCCGTCGCGCCACATCGGCCTCGCGCACCGCCCGGCGGGCGTGGCCGCTGACCTGCGTGGTCAGGATCGCCGCCACGTCCAGCTCCGCGCACAGGCCGAGCAACACGGCGTGGATGCCGCTGGTGTCGGCCTCGGTCAGCTCGGAGAGGTTACCGGTGCCCATCAGGATCGCCACCTCGGGGAAGCGCTCGCGCAGCCGGTGGTAGCGCACGATCGAGCGCGTGAGGCCGAAGGGGATCGGGTCGAGGATCGCGTCCGCCATGAACGGGCGCCCTCTTCGCTGCATCGCCTCGATCGCCGCCCACAGCCCTGCCTCGTCGCCCGGCTCCGCACCGATGAGCACGGGCACGGAGGCCACCTCGTCAGCGATCCACAGCGTCTGCGGCGTCAGGCTGAGCAGGTAGTCGGCACCGGCCCGGCCACCGCGCAGCAGTTCGTCGCTCGACTGCGAATCGACGCTGACCCGGTGCCCCGCCGCCTTCAGCGCCTGCACACAGTCTTCGAGCTGCGGGAACGGCGTGTCCGGCAGGCCGCCGAGGTCGATCACGTCGGCGCCGTCCGCCCGCAGCGCCTGCGCACGGGCGACGACCTGCGCGACCGTCAGCCGCGGCGCGTCGGTGATCTCGGCAAAGATCTGCACGCGCCAAGTGCTCAGATCCACCGGCTGCGCGGCGCGGCGGAAGAAGCGCGGCAGGTCCTTCAGCTCCTCCGGCCCGCGCTCCACCGGCACGCCCAGCGCCTGCGACAGCGCTGCCAGATCGCCGCGGCAGCGGCCCGGCACGATGATCCGGTCCGCCGCGACCGGCGTGGACAGTCGGCGGCGGACCATGTCGGCGGTCATCAGCGCCGCCACCTGCAGGCCGAGTTCGCGGATCTCCCAGGTGAAGGGCAAGGCGCCCAGATCGGTCAGCACGCGGGTCAGCGCCGGCAGCGCCAGCCGCCCGGTCAGGAAGAGGACGTGCTCGGGGCGTTCCATGCGAGGGCCAGTTGCTGCAGTCGTTGATCGAGGGCCTGTTCGAGTTCCGCCACCGAGGCGACGACGCGGCAGTGGTCGATCGCGCGCAGGCGCTCGACGTTGTCCAGCTCGATGCGGCGCGGGCGCAGCGTCACCCAGTCGTGCGGCGCGCGGGTGACCACCACCGGCTCGGTGTCGCAGGCGAAGACCAGGCTGGGAATGCCGAGCTTGCCGGCCTGCGCGAACATGTTGGTGGGCAGCGTGTCGCTCAGGCCGAGCGCGCACTTGGCGACCGTGTTGCTGGTGGCCGGCGCGATGACCACCGAGTGGTAGACGTCGCTGTAGAGCGTGCCGACCGGTGTGGCGCTGGCGCTCTTGTCGCGCAGCACGCGGAAGCGCGCCTTGAGCGAGGCCAGCGTGATGCCGTAGATCGCCAGCACCTCCTCGCCAGCCGCCGACAGGAACAGATCGACCTGCGGCAGCCGCCCGGCCAGCGCCAGCGACTCGGGCAGGCCGTGGCCCGAGCCGGTCAGGCACCAGGCGAAGCGCGAACGAGGTGCTTCCGGCGCCTCGGCGGGTTCACTCGGCGTGGGAGATCTGGATGTGCAGCTTGTGGAGTTTTCGGTACAGGGTGTTGCGGCTGACATCGAGCGCCTTGGCGACGTTGCTCACATTCCAGCGGTGGTGCTCCAGCAACTTGATCAGCACCTGCCGCTCGTTGGCGAGGATGGGGTTGAGTCGGGACACGGCCGCCGCGGTGGCCGCTTCCTCGGCCGCGGCGGTGGCCACGACCTCTGCAGGCAAGATCGGTGCCGGCAGTTCGGCCAGGGACTCGGCCTCCTCCGCTGCGGGCCAGGCGACGCGTGCAGCCGTTGCACGGCCCAGGCTCGGCAGGTGCTCCGGCCGGATCAGCTCCGCATCCGCCAGCGCGCAGGCCGAGCGCAGCACATGCCGCAGCTGCCGCACATTGCCCGGCCAGGGGTGCGCCATCAGCAGCCGCTCCGCCTCGGCCGACAGTGCCGCCTCGGCCCCGCCCTCGGCCACCAGCAGGCTGCGGATCAGCTCCTTGCGGTCGGTGCGCTCGCGCAGCGCGGGCAGGCGCAGCTCCACGCCGGCCAGCCGGTAGTACAGGTCCTCGCGGAAGCGGCCCTCGGCGATCAGCTCCTGCAGGTCGCGGTGGCTGGCGCTGAGGAGCTGGAAGTTGACCGACAGCGTCTCCTCCGCACCCAGCGGCGTGACCTGCCGTTCTTCCAGCACCCGCAGCAGCCGCGCCTGCAGCTCCAGCGGCATGTCGCCGATCTCGTCGAGGAAGAGCGTGCCGCCATCGGCCTGCAGGATCTTGCCGCGCCGGCCGTTGCGCTGCGCCCCGGTGAAGGCGCCCGCCCGGTAGCCGAACAGCTCGGACTCGATCAGGCTCTCCGGCAGGCTCGCGCAGTTGATCGCGACGAAGGCGCCGTCGGCGTGCGGGCTGCCGTCGTGCACGGCGCGGGCGAACACCTCCTTGCCCGAGCCGGTCTCGCCGCACAGCAGCACCGGCGTCTGGCGCGCGATCACGCGGCGGGCGACGGCCAGGTTGCGCGCCAGCAGCGGGTCACCCATGGTCGCCACTGCGCCCGCCGACCGCGGCGCGGGCACCGTGCGGGCCGACAGCGCCCGGCCCGGTCCGGGTGCCTGGATGACGGGTGTGCTGGCCTGCGCGGCACCCGCCTCCTGCGCCGGGCGGCGCATCACGGCGAAGAAACGGTGCGAGGCATGGGCGCGGTAGGTCACCACCGGGTGGAAGGACGACAGGCTGCTGCGCTGCAGCAGGTCGTCCTGCGAGGTCTGGAAGATGTCCTCGACGCGGCGGCCCTGGATGTCCGCCACCGACTGCAGGCCGAGCTGGAACAGCGCGCTGCGGTTGGCCGCCAGGATGCGGCCGTCGTCCGACACCGCCAGCCGGCCCTCGTGCAGCGTGTAGACGAACTCCGGGCGGCTGTGGAAGTGCAGCGGGTAGGCGTCGCGGAAACACTGGTCGATCAGCCGGTTCTCGATCATGCGGGCGGTCATGCCGAGCAGCACGAGCAGGTGCTGCTGCATCAGCGTCGAGCGGCTCGACACGTCCAGCACCGCCACCATCTCGCCCGACGGGTGGTAGACCGGCACGGCCGAGCAGGTCAGGCCGGTGAACTGGGTGTAGAAATGGTCCTCGCGCCGCACGGCCACCGGGCAGGCGGCGGCCAGGCAGGTGCCCATGCCGTTGGTGCCGGCCTCGGTCTCGCTCCAGACCACGCCGGGGCGCAGGCCCATCGGCGCGATCTCCTCGGCAAAGGCGGACGCGGCCACCATGTGCAGGATCACGCCGTCGGTGTCGGTCAGCACCACCGCCGACTCCTGGTCGGCGAGTTGCTGGAACAGCGTCGACATCTCGTGGCGGGCGCAGTCGAGCAGCGTGGACATGCGCTGCAGGCGGTCGTCGAGCGCGTCGGCCTCGAGCGAGCGCAGGTCGCGCGGACGGTCCGGGTGCAGCAGGTAGTCGTCCAGGCAGCGGCGCCAGGAACGGGCCACGACGTCGTTGCCACCATCCTCGAAGCCGCTGCGGACGACGTCGAAGACACGCTCCGCGTGTTGACCGGTGCTCAGCAGACTGATCCCCATGTTCTCGCTCCTGCGGGCTGGCAATGCGGGTGGCATCGCCGCAGCCCATCTGCATTCTTGTGTGAAATCCTGCACGGTGCATCTGGGGTTTCACCAACAAAACACCCGAAAGCGCACCCCGCTTCAGCGCGCGCTCAGCGGGCGCACATCTTGCTGAAATGGTCCCCAGCCACCCGAGACAAGAGGAGACCACCCATGCCTGCCCAGCCCGCTTCCATGGCCCGCACCACCGCCCACCCGCATGCCGCCGCCCCACCGATGGACCTGGTCTTCATCGAGGGCTACACCGGCCAGACCATCATCGGCATCCACGAATCCGAACTCCACCGGCCGCAGCCGCTGGTGATCGACATCGAGGCCGGCCTGCCACGCGCCCGCGCCTGCCGCACCGACAACATCGCCGACACGATCGACTACGGCGTCGTGCGCGACCGGCTGGACGCGCTGATGCTGGACCACGGCGTGCAACTGCTCGAAGCCCTGGCCGAGCGCATCGCGCAGCTGCTGCTGGTCGACTTCGGCGCGGCGCGGGTGCGCGTGAAGGTGGTCAAGCCGCGCAAGTTCGACAACGTGGCCGCGGTCGGCGTGCAGATCGAGCGCCAGGCCGAACCGGCCGACGACGAGCCCGACGCCGACAGCGGCCGCGGGGCCCAGGTGCTGCGCTGGATCGGCTCGGGGCTGGTACCGGACCCGGCACCAGCCCCGAAGCGCTGACCAGCGCGCACGGCGCCGGTCTCCCGGCGCCGCGCAGTCACCGCACAGTCACCGCTCACGCATGGGCGGCAAACGGGTGGGTGGCCGAGGCCTTGCCCGACACCACCTGCGCTGGCGTGGGCAGACCGGCGACGGCCCGCTCCAGCGCTTCCCGGGTGGCGGCGTAGTTGTAGTCCTGGATCTTCGCGTCGTCCGCGGCCAGCCAGTGGATGAAGACGCCGACCGAGATGAAGAGGTTGTCGGCCTCGTCCATCGGGATCGTGCCGGCTTCCAGGCAGTCGGCGACCGCCATCGCCACGCCGCGCTGCGCCGGGCCGAACATCTGCACGGCCTGCTTGGCGCCCTTGATCGTGACCTTGTTGAACATCACGGTTGCCGGCTTGGTCAGCAGGTTGGGCGCCACCACCGCCAGCAGCGAGGTGAAACCGTCCTTGTTGTTGGTCAGCGCGTTGGCGAATGCGGTCTCGGCGGCACTGCCACGCGGGCCGATGATCAGGTCGATGTGCGCAACTTCGTTGCCATCGCCCACCAGGGATTCGCCCACCATCATGCGATCGATCTTGGCCATGTTGTTTCGTCTCCTAAATTGGATACAGGTCGGGGAAAGGTCGGGGAAAGGTCGAGTGGGATGCCGTGCTGCACGGAAGCCGCAGCCCCCCTGTCTTCTAAACACGTTCCGTGCCACATCGACCGCCGACGCCCCGGTCGAGCAGGGCCGCCAGCATCAGCGTCGCCACGGTGAGGTCGGCGCTGGTGCCGGGGTTGATCGCCGCGGATTTCAGCGCTTCGTCCCACGCCTGGAAGGCCGGATCGGCGTCCAGGCGCTCGCCGGCAGCAGCACGCACCGACCAGCGCTGCGCATCGTTCAGGACAATCTGTGCCAGCGCCGGGCCGTGCTTGCGGACAATGTGTGCATCGAGGTCCGAGGCCAGCCAGGCGAGGTAGACGCGCTGGACGGCCTGCGGCGACACGGCGCAGGCGACACCCTCGCCGCCGCGCAGGGCGCGCAGGCCGGTGTCGAACAGCGCCGCGCCGCCGTCGCGGTACTGGGCGGCGATGCGGTCGCGCCCGGCGGCCAGGACCATCGCCTCGCGCAGCGTCACCGTCGGCGCCTGCCGCACGTCCTGCTGTGCCGCCGCGCCGAGTCCACCCGGATTCGCCTGCACGATGGCGCGGAACGCGGCCGCGGCGTCCTCGACCGTCAGCGTGGCCATCACATCCGCCAGCGCCTGCCGCAGACCAGCTTCGTCCACCGGGGCCGCGGCCCGCTCCGCCGCCACCGCGATCGGCGCGCACAGCAGCAGGATGCCGAGGTTGGTGTTGCAGCCCACGCGGGCCCAGGTCGCCGCGACCGCCTGCTCGATGCGCGCCCCCACCGGCGCGCCCGGCCGGCACAGCGCCCCGACGCAGGCCCCGGCGCTGTCGAGGAAGGTGCGGGCCTCCATGCCGTGGCCGGCGGAATGCACGCTGACATTGCCCGGCTTGCGCACCGCCACGTCCCAGGCGCAGGCGTCGAGGAAGGCGCGCCGGAGGCTGCTCATGCGCGGCGTGCGTTCAGCCGCGGCACCGCCGCCACCAGCTTGCGGTCGATCAGGTCGTCCACGAGGGCGCGGGCGATGTTGAACGGTGTCACCCGCTGCAGCCCGCGCCACGCCGCCACGCCGTTGACTTCGAGCACCTGGATCGAGCCGCCACCCGGACCACGGCCCGGCGCCGGGATCAGATCGATGCCGGCGTAGTCCATCTGCAGCGCCGCGCTCGCCGCCTCGGCGAGGCGGGCCAGGTCGGGTGTCAGCTCGGCGGCCTCGGTGCGGGCGCCCTGCGCGACGTTGTGGACCCAGTGCTCGCTCACCCGCCGCATTGCCGCCACCGCCCGTCCGCCGATCACCAGCACACGCCAGTCGAACCCCGGTCCCGCATCCGCGGACGGCACGAAGCGCTGCAGGTAGGCCAGCCGCCCGAAGTCCGCGAGGTCGGGCAGCGGGCGGTGTTCGCCGTGCGGCGTGCCGTCCACGGCGCCCACCTGCTGCAGCCCCTTGCCCTGCGACCCGAACAGCGGCTTCATCACCAGCGCATGGCCCGCCGCGCCCTCGCGCACCGCGATGCGCCGCGCCCGCGCCGCCGACTCGGTCGCCCAGGTCGGCGGCGTGGGCACCCCGGCCGCGTGCAGCAGCAGGCTGGTCATCGACTTGTCCACGCTGCGCTCGATGGCCCGCGCCTCGTTGTAGACCGGCACGCCCAGCGCCTGCAGCGCGTGCAGCACGCCCAGCCGCTTGGTCACCTGCTCGAAGCTGCCGCCCGCCACGCCGCGCACGATCGCCGCATCGGGCAAGCCGCGCCCATAGCCGGGAATGACCAGACCGTGCGCGCTGGCCATGGTGTCGATGTCGCAGTCGGCCAGGTCCACGCAGCGCCCGACCGCGCCGCGCGCCCGCAGCGCCTGCTGCAACTGCCGGGTGTGCCAGCCGACCTCGTCGGTCAGGATCGCGACGCGCATGGCGGCTCAGCCGGCGGACTGGCGCCAGTCGGCCAGCAGCAGGTCCAGGTTCATCGACCCGGCATGGAAGGTCTGCCCGCTGTCCAGGTGGCTGACCCAGACCTCGGCGGGCGCGAACAGGGCCGGGTCGATCCGGTAGAAGTCGAATTCGGCGCGCTGGAAGATGTCGGCGAAGCGGGTGCCGTAGTCGCGCGAGCACGACGAGGGCAACTGCAGCGCCAGTGCACGCGCCGCGGCCACCTCGCCCCGCACGCGCAGGTGCACCTGACCGCCGTAGAGGATGGCGTCGTTCGTGCGCCCCATCGCCTGCACGCCGTCGGCCACCGGCGACGGCAGCGGCGCGCAGGCCGCCCCCTCCGCGATGTCGCCCAAGTCGAAGCCCAGCGTGTGCGCCTTGTGCAGCGCCACCTCCAGCACGCGGGCGACCACCTGCGCGGTGCCGGCGAGGCTGCGCGTCGGCGTGAGGATCAGCGTCAGCCCTTCCGGGGCCAGCCCGCAGTCGCGCAGCACCTTGTCGATGACGATCTGCGGCGGCGGCCGGTCCACCTCCAGCACCAGCACGCCGCGGTCGCTGTGGTCGCGGTAGCCCAGCTCGGCGAACAGCGACTCCTTGACCGCCAGCGCCCGCGCCGGCCCGGAGCCCAGCGCGAAGAACTTGCGCCCGCCCGTCTCCTCCTTGCTCGCCGACAGGCTCCAGCCCGCGTACTGGCTGCCCAGGCAGGCCAGCACCGGCTGCGCGCTCGACACCTCGATCCAGCTCGGCCACGGCGAGGCACAGCCCGAGCGCTGGCTGACTGCACCCAGCGCACCCAAGCAGATCTCGCCGATCAGCAAGCCGGCGGCGGTGCTGCCCGGCGTCTCGATCCCGGCGTCGATGAGGGTCACGCCGGACGCGGTGCGCGCGATGCGTACGCCGAATTCATGGGCCCGCGCGGTCAGCGCTGCCAGCGGCGCGGCGGCCAGCGCGTTCAGGCTCAGGGTGCAACCGGCCAGCGGCGGCGAAGTCATCGTCATGTCCATGTCTCCAGAAACACATCCAGCGCCGTCCGCTGGTGGGCGAGTGCGCGCCGCACGGCGTCAGCGGTGTCGCCTTCGACCTCGATCGAACACAGCGGATCACCCGCCTCGAACCCCTGCGGCCCGGCGGGCAGGTCGTGCAGCCCGAGCGCGCCGGCCTTCTGCTGCAGCGCCCGCACGCCGGCGGCGTCCAGCACACTGGGCCGCTCCATCCGCACGATCTCGTATCCACGCAGGTGCGGGCCACGCAGCCGCTGCAAGGCCGGCTCGTCGGGAAGACGCCCGTGGACACAGGCCTCGACCACCGCGCGCATCAGCCCACCCGCAGCCCCATAAAGCACGAGGCTGGCGGACAGGCGGGGGTTGATCTCCAGCACCAGCCACGCGTCTTCCTCCAC
Source organism: uncultured Sphaerotilus sp. (assembly GCF_963924895.1). Classification (NCBI taxonomy): domain Bacteria; kingdom Pseudomonadati; phylum Pseudomonadota; class Betaproteobacteria; order Burkholderiales; family Sphaerotilaceae; genus Sphaerotilus; species uncultured Sphaerotilus sp. The sequence goes on along the minus strand of NZ_CAWURG010000020.1, from coordinate 40,011 downwards.
CTGGAGCAGATCCAGACTCGCCAGCCCGCGCAGATCGAATTCGCTGGTCAGCCGGTCGGCGAGGCCTTGCAGCCGCGTCCGCTGCCGCCCGGTCATCGGCAGCGGCCCGATCAGCCCGCCGAAGCGCCACGGACAGGTGGCTTCGGGGTGCAGCAACTGGAGGTTCCGACCCAGCAGCGCCGCCCGTTCACCGTTGCCGATGAAGGTCAGCGACACCGGCACAGCGTCGGCAACGTGCTGCTGCCAGTAGCGGCCGGGTGACGGCGTGCGGCTCGCCTCGTCGGCAGGCTGGACCTGCTGGCCACCGCTGCTGGCGAAGTCCTTGCAGAGCCAGCCGGCGCCGGCCTGCGGCATCAGGGACACGGCGGGATGGGCGATGCCGCGGGCATCCAGGGCCGCGAAAAAGGCGCGCGGGTCGCGCACGCGGTCGATGGCCGAAGGCGAGGTGCCCAGCAGCGGGCGGCTGTGCAGCGCCGCCAGCGCGCCGGGGGTGTCAAAACCACTCGTGACCAGCCACGGCGCGCCACCTCCGACGTCCGGCAGCGGCGCCAGCGCGTGCCACGCGGTCGCCGCTGCGCGGGTGTCGGCGTCCCCGAACTGGTCGACCGCCACCACGTCGAACCCGTCGCGCCGCGCCGCTTCGGCGGTAGCGCGCACCGACAGGCCCGCGATCACCAGCCGCACGGGCAGCGTCATGCGGACGCCGCGAGGTGCGCCCGCGCCACCTCGAAGGCCTCGGTGAAGCTCAGCACCTGGGGCGTCGCGGCACCGTGCATGCGGCGCAGCAGTTGCTGCTGGGTCTGGTACTTGACGTTGCCGATGGTCAGCGCGCCGATGCCGACCGCGCCCCGCCCCGGCACGCCCTCCAGTGGCCGCGCGTTGTCCATCACGCCGACGCCGGCCACGCCCGCGGGGGGCACCGCGTTGACGTCGGCCACGACCCGCAGCACCTGCGCGTGGGCCAGGTCCTCGGCCGACACCACCTGCACGCCAGCCGCCGCGCAGGCCAGGAGCACGTCCGCCTCGGCAATCGAGGCCCGCACGGCAGCACGGTCACCGCCGCTGACACCGTCGAGCGTGACGCCGAAGCGCGCCCCCGTCTCGCGGGCGGCCGCGTCGGCGACGTCGATCCCGTTGCGGCTCGACAGGCCCACCCGCGCCCCTGCCTGCGCCGCGATCACGCCCGCAATGCGACCGACCGGCCCGGTGCCGCCGAGCACCACCACCCGCCGGCCGGCCAGGCCGACCCCGGTCGTGTCGAGCAGCGCCACCTCGACGCAGGCCACCATCGCCGCCGCCGTCGTGTAGGCGCCGCTCGGGTCGGCCATCATCGACACGACGAACGGCGGCACCAGCGCCTGCTGCGCCCGCGCGAGCATGTCGGACGCCAGCAGCGCGTCCCGCCCGCCGATGAAGATGCCGGTGCGCGCCAGCCCCTTCGGGCTGCGCGAGAAGATCGTGTCCTGCGTCAGCCCGGTGACCGCCTGCAGCGTCACGCCGCAGCACGGCGCCAGGATCTGGTAGCCGGCGTCGGCGGCCATGTTGATGTCGAACGGGCTCATCTGGGCGCCGGGGGTGAACATGTGGAGGATGTAGGGGCGTTCCATCGTCAGGCCTGCGGGTCGGAGTGCAAGGAAGGGGCAGAGTGGGCGGGCAGGCGGTGCGCGGTGGTGATCCGGGCGCCGCGGTCGAGCGGGGTGGCAAGGCGCCACTGCAGACCGTCTGCGACCACGCCGGCCGCGCAGGCGGCGTCGATCAGCGCCTGCGCACGCGCCGCCGAGGGCAGCAGCGCGAAGCCGGTCGGTCCCCACGAACTCTGGCCGATGCCGGCGCCGAGTTCATCGGTCGCCAGCCCGTCGGCGGGCTGCTGCGCTGCGTCGGCCAGCCAGCGCATCAGGCGGCCAACGGCGGGGCTGGTGTAGGGCTCGCCCTGCTGCGCGGGGGCGAAGTGGTCGCTGAGCACGGTCTGGACCGCGCTCAGCCCGGCCGCGGCACAGGCAAAGCCCGCACCGGCGGCACCGGGCAGCACGCGCATCAGCGTCTCGTGGCAGATCTGCGCCGCCTGCGCCTGGCCGAGCGGCGGCAGGCTGGCCAGCGCGGCCAGCTCGGCCGCGCCACTCAGGCCGCGGCAACCCGGATCGGTGACGAGCAGCACCCGCCACGCCGCCGGCAGCACCACCCGCGCCAGCAGCGGCGCCGGCGCCCCGCTGGCGAGCGGCCCGCCATCCAGCAGCAGACCGCCCAGGTCAAAGCCGGCGATGCCGATCCCCGAGCGCCGGCCCCGCGCCAGCCACTGCGCCAGCGTCGCTGTGGGCAAATCCAGTCCGTGCCAGCTGGCGAAGGCGCGGCCGACCGCCAGCGCGAGCTGCGTGCCGGAGCCGAGCCCGGCGTGGCTGGGCAGGTGGGTGTGCAGGTGCAGGTGCAGCGGCGCGTTCCGGCCGGTGCGCTGCTGCAGGGTGTGGAGGTGGGCCTGCGCGCGATCGAGTTCCGCCGCGGGCACGGACGGGCCGTGGCTGGCACCCTGGCGCTCGGCCGCACCGAGCGTGACGCAGGTCGACAGGCCATCGACCGTGAGGCCGAGGCTGCCGAACGGACGCCCGAGCGTGCCGGCCGGGTCCATGAAGCCCAGATGGAGCCGGGCCGGCGCTTCGACGGTGACGTGCAGACCGGGCGCATGCAGCGACGCGTCGACGACGGGCGCAGGGGCGTTGGGAGTCATGGAGCACCTGGCAACAGTGGGATTGCCGGGGTTCAAAGCAATCGGTATTCCAAATGCGGATTACCCTGAGTCCAACCGGCGGGTGCAGCCCTGCCGCCCTCCCCGTGCGCCGCCGCCTGTGCCGCCATCAGGACAGACTGTCACCCCGGCAGCCGGGGCGGTCCTTGACATCCTCCCCGCCCTAAAGGACGGGGATTCCTCCTGCGAGACGCGCATGCCCGCGCGCGGCGATGTTCTTGGCTGCGTTCACGTCGCGGTGGTGTTTCGCCCCGCACTCGCAGCAAGTCCACCGCCTCATTCCAAGCCCTGTCCTACCTTTCGGACTGCTCGCGGGAATGACCCCGCAGCTCGAACAAGTCTGGGTTGTGTAGGCTTCATTCACCTCTTCAAAGACGATGCCGGCCCCATGGCTCTTGTATTCCAGCATCGTCTTCAGCATGGACCATCCGGCGTCCAACGTGGACTTCGCCATCCTGGTCTTCACCATCGCACAGGCCTGCACGTTGCCGACGAAGATCGCCGCATTGCGCTCGACCAGCCCGGTGCTGAACTTGTGCATTGCATCCTTGCGCGTGTTGGCGATCTTCGCGTGGATCGCGCGCACCCGGCCTTTCTTGCGCGCCCGCTGGGCGATCCCCAGCGCGCCCTCGTGCTTGCGGTACAGGCCGGATGCCAGCGCTTCACCGTCCGAGCATGTCGCAGCGGTCTTCAGGCCGAGGTCGATCCCCACCGATCCGACGCCTTCCGATTTCGGCACGTCCACCTTGACGCACACGTTCAGGTACCACCGGCCGCGCGCGTCCTGCGAGAACGAGCCGGCGCGCAGATCGAAGCGGTTCAGCCCGTGGCTATCCCACAGGCTTAGCTTGTGCCCGAGAAAAGCGATCTGCCCAGCCTTGTACTTCGCGCCGCCCGCCTTGAACGGCACCCAGCCCAGCGAATATTTCGCCGACTTCGGATTCGACACTCGCCAGTTCAGCCTCGACTTCTTGAACTGCTTGCGCCGGGTGGCGTATTCCTCGCACACCAGCTGAACCGTCGCGCTGCCCACCTGCACGCCTTCGCTCTTCGAGTACCCGGCCGTGAGCTTCTGCAGGTCGAACCCGCTGAAGAACTTGCGCCGCTCCCGGATCGCACGCGAACTCGTCTCGTTGCAGTAGTTCCACACCTGATTCACCTCGCGTGCCATCGCCGACAGCACAGCGGCGTGCTTGTCCTTGATGCGCAGCTTGAGGGTCTTCATGGCTTCCATCGTGATACTGTAATTTCATACAGCATCCGTAGCAAGCCGTTCCAGCTTGATCGCTCTACCCCGGGCTGAACCCCGGAGCTTGTCACTCCTTCCGGAGTCACCAGCGTCTTCGTCACCCACGACCAGGAGGAGGCGATGGAAGTCTCCGACCGCATCGTGGTGATGAACGAGGGCCGCATCGAGCAGGTCGGCACGCCGGACGAGGTCTACGACAAGCCGGCGACGCCGTTCGTGCTGCAGTTCCTGGGCGATGTGAACCTGTTCCATGGCCGGCGCGACCATGCGCCGGGGCAGCCGGTGGAAGCCAAGGACGTGACCTACGTGCGCCCGCACGAGATCGACATCGTCACCACGGCCGGGCCGGACACCTGGGCGGTGACGCTGGCGCATGTGCTGACGGTGGGGCCGAACACGCGGCTGGAGTTCCGCCGCGTCGAGGACGAGTCGCTGGTGGACGTGGAGTTGTCGCGTGAGGCGTGGACCGCACTGCGCGGGCGGCTCGGGCTGCGGCCGGGGAGTGCCGCGCATCTGAGGCCGCGGCGGATCACGCGGTTTCAGGAGACGGCGGATGATCCGGCGGCGGCGATTTGATGTGACGAGAGTACGATAAAGCGTACCATTGAGGCGTTCACGGAGACCGTCTCATGCACACCCTCACCGCCAGCGAAGCCCGAGCCAACCTCTACCGGCTCATCGACCAGACCGCACAGTCCCACCAGCCGATCCACATCTCCGGCAAGCGCACCAGCGCCGTGCTCGTGGCCGCTGAAGACTGGCAAGCCATCCAGGAAACGCTCTATCTGCTGTCGATTCCTGGCATGCGCGAGTCCATCAAGGACGCCATGGCCGAGCCCCTGGAGGCCAGTGCCACGGGGCTGGACTGGTGAGCTGGCAAGTCGTCTTTTCCAGGCACGCGCAGAAGGATGCGCAAAAACTGTCCGCAGCGGGGCTGAAGCAGAAGGCCCAGGAACTGCTGGTCCTGCTGGCGGTTGATCCATTCCAGACCCCGCCCCCCTGCGAAAAGCTGGTCGGCGACTTGGCAGGGGCCTATTCGCGGCGCATCAATATCCAGCATCGCCTCGTCTATGAGGTGTTCCCGAGCGAAAGAACCGTGCGGGTGCTGCGCATGTGGTCCCACTACGAATAGGCGAGTGCCACCGCCGCGATCAGATCTCGAACCGACTCCCCTCCGAACTCGCCATCGCCTGCCCGATCAGCTCGGGCGTCAGCGGCGGCGCGAAGCAGCGGATGAATTCGTAGGCATAGCGCCGCAGGTAGGCGCCGCGGCGCAGCGCCAAGCGGGTCATGTTCGTGGCGAACAGGTGCCGCGCATCGATGGCGCGCAGGCCGGCATCGCACGCCTCGTCGTACGCGATCGACGCCACCAGCCCGACGCCCATGCCGAGTTCGACATACGTCTTGATCACGTCCGCGTCCATCGCGGCCAGCACCACGTTCGGCACCAGCGCGTGGCGGGCGAACGCCTCGTCGATGTGGCTACGGCCGGTGTAGCCGGTCTCGTAGGTGATCAGCGCAAACTCGGACAGCCGCGGCAGCGTCAGCGTCAGGCCGCGGTCGGCCTCCTGCGCCAGCGCGTGGTCGCGCGGCACGACGACGACGTGCGACCAGCTATAACAAGGCAGCGCCACCAGGTCCTCGTAACCCGCCAGCGCCTCGGTGGCGATGCCGATGTCGGCCTCCCCATCGAGCAGCATCTGCGCGACCTGGCGCGGCGAGCCCTGGTGGAGTTGCAGCACTACGTCCGGGTGCGTCGCACGGAAATCGCGCACGGCGGGTGGCAGGGCGTAGCGTGCCTGCGAGTGCGTGGCGGCAATCGTCAGCGTGCCGCGGTCCTGCGCAGCGAAGTCGGCGCCGGCGCGCTTGAGGTTGTCCGCCTCGATCAGCAGCCGCTCGACGATCGGCAGCACCACCTCGCCCGGCGGCGTCAGCCCGGTGAGCCGCTTGCCGGCGCGCACGAAGATCTCGACGCCGAGTTCCTCCTCCAGCTCGCGGATCTGCCGGCTCACGCCGGGCTGCGAGGTGTGCAGGACGAGGGCGACTTCGGTGAGGTTGAAGCCTTGGCGGACGGTTTCGCGCACGGAGCGCAGTTGCTGGAAGTTCACCGGGCGATTATTCCGGCGCCGGCTTGCTCGGAAAACGATTCAAAACGACTATCCATATGCGCAGAGCAAATATGGAGCGCCGCGCACGCTCTGGCACACTGAAAACCATGTCCACCCTGCCCGCTCCACACCCCGAAGCACTCACCGTGGCCTGCCTGTGTGCGGGCTGGTGCGTCGCCTGCAAGGCCTATGCCGCCACCTTCGCGCAGGTCGCGCAGGCGCACCCGGACGTGTGCTTCACTTGGATCGACATCGAGGACCACAGCGACGCCCTCGGCGACGAGGCGCTGGACATCGAGAATTTCCCGACGCTGCTGGTGATGAAGGGCGCGCGCGGGCAGGCACAGCGGCCGCTGTTCCTCGGCACCGTGATGCCGCACGCCGGCACGCTGGAGCGCATGGTGCTGGCCGCACAGGCCGGGTCGATGGATGGCGCCACGGTGCGCACGGCGCTGGCCGGGCCGGTCGCGACGCTGGCCGCGGCGCACCGGGTTCAGGGTGTCGACACACCCGCGCCGTAACGCACGCTCAGCGACACCGTCGAGGGCTGCGGCGGCAGGCCGGCGAGGTGGGCATCGTCGGCCCAGACGTCGATCTCGGCGCGCCCGGGGCCGTGCCAGTGCAGGCGGTTGATGCCCGCATTCGGAATCGCGCACTGCCGCGCACTCGACAGCGGCTGGCCGCGCACCGTGCGCCACACCATGTCCAGCACGCCGCCGTGGGTCACCACCAGCACCCGCTGGCCCACATGCGCGGCGGCCAGCGCATCCAGCGCCGACCAGACCCTCGTGTGGAAGGCCCGGATGCTCTCGCCGCCACCGGGCAGCGCGAAGTCGGCGTCCTGCTGCACCCACTGCGCCCAGAGGTCCGGGTGCCGGTCGAGGAGGTCGGTGACCTGCTGCCCCTCGAAGACCCCGAAATGCTGCTCGCGCCAGCGGGCGTCCTGCCGCAGCGTCAGCCCGAGACGCTCGGCCAGCGGCGCGGCGGTGGCCCGGGTGCGCGACAGGTCGCTGACCACCCCCACATCGAAGCGCTCGTCGGTCAGCCGCTCGGCCAGGCGCTCGGCCTGCAGCAAGCCGGTGGCGTTGAGCGGCACGTCCATCTGCCCCTGGAAGCGGTGAACGCGGTTCGAGTCGGTTTCTCCGTGACGGATGAGGGTGAGGTGCGCCATGCGGCCAAGTATGCGCCGGAGCGCTGCTGCTATATTCCCGCCGACCCGCACCGACCCCGTGCGTTTTGTTGATGTTTTTTTGATTTTCACCACCGAGAACCTGACCATGGCCGACGCAACCGACTCGTTCGACTCGCAAGAACAACCCGTGTTCCAGATCCAGCGCGTGTACCTGAAGGATCTGTCGCTCGAACAGCCGAACTCGCCGCAGATCCTCATCGAGCAGGGCCAGCCGGCCGTGGACATCAACCTCGGCGTCGAAGTCGGCCCCGTCGCCGATGGCATCTACGAAGTCTGCGTGACCGCCACCGTCACCACCAAGCTCGGCGACCGCACCCTGTTCCTGTGCGAAGCCAAGGAAGCCGGCATCTTCGAGATCCGCAACATCGACCCCGAGCAGATGCAGCCGATCCTGGGCATCGCCTGCCCCGGCATCGTCTACCCCTACCTGCGCGCCGTGGTGGCCGACACGATCACCCGCGCCGGCTTCCCGCCCGTGCACCTGACCGAAGTGAACTTCCAGGCCATGTACGAAGCCCAGCAGCAGCAAGGCCAGCAAGCGCTGAACAGCTGATCCCCAGGTCTGCTGACAGGTTCGCGCGATGCAGATCACGGTGCTCGGCGCCGGTGCCTGGGGCACCGCGCTGGCGGCGCAGGCCGCCACCCGCCACCCCACGGTCCTCTGGGCCCGTGACGACCGCCAGGCCCGCGAGATCGCGGCCTCGCGGTGCAATGCGCGCTACCTGCCCGGCGTGGCCCTGCCGGCTGCGCTGGAACTCACCTCGGATTTTTCCGGCGCCGTCGCCCATGCGGGTCTGACGGGGCTGGTCATCGTGGCCACGCCCACGGCCGCGCTGCGCGAGATGCTGCAGCGCCTGCCGGACGGCACCGCCACCCTCTGGCTCAGCAAGGGCTTCGAAGCCGGCACGGGCCTGCTCGGGCACGAGATCGCCCGGCAAGCGGCCCCCGGCCTGCGCGCAGGCGTGCTGAGCGGACCGAGCTTCGCGCTCGAAGTCGCCCGCGGCCAGCCGACGGCGCTCGTCGCCGCCAGCCAGGACGCCGCGCTGCGCCAGGCGGCAGTGGACGCGCTGCATGGCCCGACGCTGCGCATCTACTCCTCCACCGACCCGGTCGGCGTGGAAGTGGGTGGCGCGGTGAAGAACGTGCTGGCCATCGCCACCGGCATGGCCGACGGACTGGCACTGGGCCTGAACGCCCGCGCCGCCCTGATCACCCGCGGGCTCGCCGAGATGACCCGGCTCGGACTGGCGCTGGGCGCGCAGGCCGAGACCTTCATGGGCCTGTCCGGCCTGGGCGATCTGGTGCTCACCGCCACCGGCGACCTCTCGCGCAACCGCCGTGTCGGCCTGCAGCTCGCCGAGGGCAAGACGCTGGCCCACATCCTCGAAGACCTGGGCCATGTCTCGGAAGGCGTCTACAGCGCCCGCACAGTGCTCGACCGGGCGCAGAGGCTGGGTGTGGAGATGCCGATCACGCGGGCGGTGGTGTCGGTGCTGCAGGGGGAACTCACGCCGCAGCAAGCCGTGCAAGCCCTGATGCAACGCGGCGCCCGCGCTGAAGTCTGAAGCCGGTCAGACCGCCCCGCCGTAGCCGTTCTGGCGCCAGGCCTCGAACACTGTCACCGCCACCGCATTGCTCAGGTTGAGGCTGCGCTGCTCGGGCCGCATCGGCAGCCGCACGCGCTGATCGGCGGGAAAAGTATCGCGCAACGCGGGCGGCAACCCGCTGGTCTCACAGCCGAACACCAGCCAGTCGCCGAGCTGCCATGCCACCTCGGCGAACGGCCGGCTGCCGCGGGTGGTCAGCGCGAACATGCGCGCGGGGTCCGGCGCGCAGTCGGCGATCAGCGCGTCCCAGGACGCATGGCGGCGCACCGGCGCGTACTCGTGGTAATCCAGCCCGGCGCGGCGCAGCAGCTTGTCGTCCATCGAGAAGCCGAGCGGCTCGATCAGGTGCAGCTCGCAGCCGGTGTTGGCCGCCAGCCGGATCACGTTGCCGGTGTTGGGCGGGATTTCGGGGTGGACGAGGACGATGCGGAACATGGTGCGGCGTGGCGGAAGAGCGGGCGGTCAGGGGGCCGCATCATCGCTCACCGTGCGCGCGAGCACCCAGCTCTGCACCGCCGTGGCGCCGGCCCGGCGCACGGTCGCGGCCAGCGCGTCCAGGGTCGCGCCGGTGGTCATCACGTCATCAAGGATCGCCACGCGGCGGCCCGTCAGACCGGCCCGGCCGGCGGCCGTCACCGCGAATGCGCCACGCAGGTTGAGCAGGCGCTCGGCCCGCGGCAGGCCGGTCTGGTGCGGCGTGTCGAGCACCCGCTCGACCCAGCGCGCCTGGACCGGCACTTCCAGCGCGGGGCCGACGCGGCGGGCCAGCTCCCACGCCTGGTTGTAGCCGCGCGCCCGCTGCCGGGCGGCGGACAGCGGCACCGGCAGCAGCACGTCGGGGGGCTCGAATCCGGTCTGTTCCGCGGCGGTCCAGAGCGCATCGCTCATCAGGTCTGCCAGCGGACCCGCCAGCTCGCAGGCGCCACTGAACTTGAAGCGCGTGATCAGCCCGTCCCAGGGATAGGCGTAGTCGAATGCCGTCAGCGTGTGGTCGAAGGCCGGCGGGCGCAGGATGCAGCGGCCGCAGACCTCGTTCAGACCCACCAGCGACACCGCACAACAGCGGCAGCGGTGGCCCGCATGGCGAAAGCGCTGCCGGCAGGTCCCGCAGACCGCGTCGCGCTGCCAGGTGGCGCAGATCTGGCAAGCGGAGCCAGGCGACCAGCGCCAGGCCGCCGCGAAGGCGCGCCAGGCGAGAAAGGGCCGAGAGTTGCGCAAGCTCATGTGCGGCTGACTATACAGTTCCACCACCATGGCCGAACCCACCCCCACCGCCCGCCGCACGCCCCGGATCGACCCCGCTGCGCTGCAACGCCACCTCCGGCAATCCGCCAGCCGGGCCGCGCCCTGGCTGCACGAGGAGATCGCCCGCCGCATGGCCGAGCGCCTGTCGCTGGTGCGCCGCCAGCCCGCCCGGGTGATCGACTGGTGGAGCCCGACCTCGGGCAGCGCCGCCCTGCTGAAGGCGCAGTATCCGCAGGCGCGCCTCCTGCCCTACGGCTGCGATGACCAGCCGCTGCCCGAAGCCCCCGGCACGGACACCGGCCCGCGCTGGTGGCAGCGCCTGATCGGCCAGCCGGCGCGGGCCGAGCTGCCCGCGGCCCCACCCACCGCCGAGCTGCTGTGGGCCAACATGATGCTGCACTGGGTCGACGACCTGCCGGCGCTGCTGCCGCGCTGGCACGCGGCGCTGGAGGTGGACGGCTTCCTGATGTTCTCGTGCTTCGGTCCGGACACGCTCCTGGAACTGCGCGCGGTCTACGCCGAACTTGGCTGGGGCCTGCCGGGCAGCCCCTGGATCGACATGCACGATCTCGGGGACGAACTGGTGCACGCCGGCTTTGCCGACCCGGTCATGGACATGGAGTACCTGACGCTGACCTGGGACAGCCCCGCGGCCCTGCTGGCCGAACTGCGTGGACTGGGCCGCAACACCGCCTCTTCGCGTCAACCCGGATTGCGGGGCCGGCAGTGGCGCCAGACACTGGACGATGCCCTGAAGCGGCACCTGACAGGCCCCGACGGGCGCCTGCACCTGCGCTTCGAGATCATCTACGGACACGCGTTCCGGCCAGTCACCCGGGCCCGGGTGCAGGCGCAGACCGAGATTTCGCTCGACGCCATGCGCGAAATGACGCGCCAGCGCAACCCCGGGCGCACCGACTGAGTGCGGTAAGCCCGCCATGCCGCGCGAAACATTGCCCCGGGGTGATATCAGCGCCTAAAATTCGCAGCCTGTTCGATAGCCTTCGCAATGATCCGAATCAAAAAGCCTTCGGATGGTTGCTGACGGTGATCAATCCCCACCCACTGGTTTTCTGCTCCAGTCATCCGGACTCTTCCGGATGGCCGGTCGGTGCTGGTGGTGCATGTTTGCAGGCAGACAAGACACTATGTCCGCGGCGGCCACCGGCCAGCCGATCTGGTAGAGAAAGAGAGCGCAGATGATGATGAAGAAAGCTCTGTGGCGCCATGCGAGCCAGTGGAGTCTGGCTGCATGTGCTTCCATGGTCACGACCCTGGCACTGGCAGTGAACGATCTGCCGGGTGGCCCTGGCGTCCGTCAATTGGACTTCCAGACCCCCGTCACGCAGATCGCTGCCGAACAGCACTGGCTGCATGTGGTGATGATGGTCATCTGCGGCGTGATCTGTCTGGCCGTGTTCGGCGTGATGTTCTATTCGATCATCAAGCACCGCAAGTCCAAGGGACACAAGCCGGCGAACTTCCACGAGAGCATCGCGGTCGAGATCGCCTGGACCATCGTGCCCTTCGTCATCGTCATCGGCATGGGCGCCATGGCGACCAAGACCGTCGTGGCCATGAAGGACACCACCAACGCCGACGTGACCATCAAGGCCACCGGCTACCAGTGGAAGTGGGGCTATGACTACCTGAAGGGCGAAGGCGAAGGCATCAGCTTCCTGCAGACGCTCGACGCCACCCAGCGCGCACTGTCGGACGCCGGCAAGCCCGCCGGTGACAACTACCTGCTGAAGGTGGACAACCCCCTGGTCGTGCCGGTCGGCAAGAAGATCCGCATCATCACCACCGCCAACGACGTGATCCACTCGTGGATGATCCCGGCCTTCGGCGTCAAGCAGGACGCCATCCCCGGCTTCGTGCGCGACACCTGGTTCCGTGCGGACAAGACGGGTGACTTCTACGGCCAGTGCGTCGAGCTGTGCGGCAAGGAACACGCCTACATGCCGATCCACGTCAAGGTGGTTTCGGACGCTGAATACACCACCTGGGTGGCTGGCGAGAAGAAGAAGCTGGCCGCGCTGGCTGACGATCCGGCCAAGGAATGGAAGCTGCCGGACCTGATCGCCCGCGGCGAGAAGGTCTATGCCAACAACTGCGCCGCCTGCCACCAGGCCAACGGCAAGGGCGCCGGTCCGATCAAGCCGCTGGACGGCTCGCCGGTCGTGCTCGACGCCGACAAGGGCAAGCAGATCGCGGTGCTGCTGAATGGCCAGAACAATGGTGCGATGCCGGCATGGAAGCAGCTCTCGGACACCGAGATCGCCGCCGTGATCACGTTCACCAAGAACAACTGGTCCAACAAGACCGAGCAGATCGTCCAGCCGGCCGAAGTGGTCGCTGCCCGCAAGTAACCAAGACGACTTTCCAGAGGATCACTACCCATGAGCGCAGTTCTCCATCCGGGCGGTCACGGTCACGGGCATGACGACCATGCCCATGACGACCACCACCATGCTCCCCACGGCTGGCGTCGCTGGGTCTTTGCGACCAATCACAAGGACATCGGCACGCTGTACCTGCTGTTCTCCTTCACGATGCTGATGATCGGCGGCATCCTCGCGCTGCTGATCCGGCTCGAGCTGTTCCAGCCGGGCCTGCAGTTCGTGAACCCTGAACTGTTCAACCAGTTCACCACGATGCACGGGCTGATCATGGTGTTCGGCGCGATCATGCCGGCCTTCGTCGGCTTCGCGAACTGGATGATCCCGCTGCAGATCGGCGCAGGCGACATGGCCTTCGCGCGGATGAACAACTTCAGCTTCTGGCTGATGATCCCCGCCGCGTTGATGCTGGTGTCGAGCTTCTTCATGCCCGGTGGCGCCCCCGCTGCTGGCTGGACGCTCTACGCCCCGCTGACCCTGCAGATGGGACCGTCGATGGATGCCGGCATCTTCGCGATGCACATCCTGGGCGCCTCGTCGATCATGGGCTCGATCAACATCGTCGTCACCATCCTGAACATGCGCGCTCCCGGCATGACGCTGATGAAGATGCCGATGTTCGTCTGGACCTGGCTGATCACCGCCTACCTGCTGATCGCGGTCATGCCCGTGCTGGCCGGCGCGATCACCATGACGCTGACGGACCGCCACTTCGGCACCAGCTTCTTCAACCCCGCCGGTGGCGGTGACCCGGTGATGTACCAGCACGTGTTCTGGTTCTTCGGTCACCCCGAGGTCTACATCATGATCCTGCCGGCCTTCGGCATCGTGAGCCAGATCATCCCGGCCTTCGCCCGCAAGCGCCTGTTCGGTTACGCGTCGATGGTGTACGCGACCGCGTCGATTGCCATCCTGTCGTTCATCGTGTGGGCCCACCACATGTACACGACCGGCATGCCGCTGACGGGCCAGCTGTTCTTCATGTACGCGACGATGCTGATCTCGGTCCCGACCGGCGTGAAGGTGTTCAACTGGATCGCGACGATGTGGCGCGGCTCGATGACCTTCGAGACCCCGATGCTGTGGGCCGTGGGCTTCATCTTCGTGTTCACGCTGGGCGGCTTCACGGGCCTCATCCTCTCGATGGCCCCGATCGACATCAACCTGCAGGACACCTACTACGTCGTGGCGCACTTCCACTACGTGCTGGTGGCCGGCTCGCTGTTCGCGATGTTCGCTGGCGTGTACTACTGGGGTCCGAAGTGGACTGGCGTGATGTACTCCGAAGGCCGCGGCAAGTTCCACTTCTGGGGCTCGCTGGTGACCTTCAACATCACCTTCTTCCCGATGCACTTCCTGGGCATGGCCGGCATGCCGCGCCGCTACGCCGACTACCCGCTGCAGTTCGCCGACTTCAACATGATCGCGTCGATCGGCGCCTTCGGTTTTGGTCTGATGCAGGTCTACTTCTTCCTGTTCGTCGTCGTCCCGATGATGCGCGGCAAGGGTGAGAAGGCGCCGCAGAAGCCGTGGGAAGCCGCGGAAGGTCTGGAGTGGGAAGTCGCCTCGCCGGCCCCGTTCCACACCTTCGAGACGCCGCCCACGCTGGACGTGACGGCCACCAAGGTACTGAAGTTCTGATCTCCACTGGCTGACCAACGGGACGACCTGCCATGACCAACGAAGAAAAACGACGCAGCAATGTGCGCCTCGGCCTGATCCTGGCCACGGTCGCGCTGGTGTTCTTCGTCGGGTTCATGGCCCGTGTGCTGCTGCTGTCGGGTGCGCGTCCATGAGCGACACGCCGAAGGTCAGCGGCCTGCAGCGCGACAACAAGCGCATGCTGGGCAAGCTGTGCGTCATCGCGCTGGTGATGTTCGGCTTTGGCTATGCGCTGGTGCCGATGTACCAGTCGATCTGCGAGGCGCTGGGGATCAACATCCTCAGCCGCAACGAGCTGCTGGTCACGGGCAAGTCCGGATCCGGCAACTTCAACACCCAGGTCGATGCCAGCCGCACCATCACGGTCGAGTTCGACGCCAACGCCCGCGGCCCGTGGGACTTCAAGCCCGCCCAGTCCTCCGTCCAGGTTCACCCTGGCGAAGTGACCACGGTGATGTACGAGTTCCGCAACGTCCAGAACCGCACGATGTCCGCACAGGCCATCCCCAGCTACGCCCCGAAGCAGGCCATGGCCCACTTCAACAAGCTGGAGTGCTTCTGCTTCAACGAGTACACCTTGCAACCCGGTGAAGTCAAGAAGTGGCCCGTGGTCTTTGTCGTCGATCCGAAGCTGCCCAAGGACGTGACCACCATCACCCTGTCCTACACCTTCTTCGAGGTCGGATCGAAGACGCCTGCGGCACCGGTCACCGGCTCGACCGCCCCCGTGCTGCCGCAAGGGGTGCGCTCATGAAGCAGGAACCACGGACCTCGGCGGACGACTTGCGCGATGCCGTGCAACGCAAGAGTTCGTTCGCCCAGAGCATGAAGGCCGTGGCCTGGTCCTTCTTCGGCATCCGCCGCGGCGCCGACCACCAGAACGACGTCAACCAGCTCAACCCCGTGCACATCATCCTGGCCGGCCTGCTCAGCGCAGCGCTGTTTGTCGGCCTGCTGGTGGTGCTGGTCCGCTGGATCGCGGGCTGAGCCAGTCCAACACGACACCACACACCACAACATTCGCGACACGGATTCCAGGAGCAACTCATGTCGGCAACAACCAAAGGCGTGACGCCTTACTACTATGTTCCGGCGCCCTCGCGGCACCCGGTGATGACGGCCATCGGCCTGTTCTTCGTGATCCTGGGCGCAGGCCAGTGGATCAACGGCCACGGCTGGGGGGCGTACTCGCTGCTGTTCGGCCTGCTGTGGACGGTCTTCGTGCTGCGCCAGTGGTTCGGTGAAGCCGCAGGCGAAGCCGAAGCCGGCATGCTGAGCGACCGCGTCGATGTCTCGCACCGCTGGAGCATGGCCTGGTTCATCTTCTCGGAAGTGATGTTCTTCGCCGCCTTCTTCGGCGCGCTGTACTGGGCGCGCACCCAGTCGGTGCCGAGCCTGGGCAGCCTGGACAACGCGCTGCTGTGGCCCGATTTCAAGGGCGTCTGGCCGAGTTCGGTCGCTGGGGCCACCGCCTCGCCGGCCGGCATCGTCGAGCCGTTCCAGACCATGGGTCCGTGGCCGCTGCCGACCATCAACACCGGTCTGCTGCTGACCTCGGGCGTCACGCTGACGATCGCGCACCACGCGCTGATCGCCAACCAGCGCTCCAAGTCCATCCTGTGGATGTGGATCACCGTCCTGCTGGGCGCCACCTTCCTGACCTGCCAGGGCTACGAGTACTTCCACGCCTACCATGAGCTGAACCTCAAGCTCAACTCCGGCGTCTACGGCTCGACCTTCTACATGCTGACCGGCTTCCACGGCTTCCACGTGCTCGTCGGCACCATCATGCTGCTGGTCATGACCATCCGCCTGATGAAGGGCCACTTCACCCCCGAGCGCCACTTCGGCTTCGAAGGCGCGGCGTGGTACTGGCACTTCGTGGACGTGGTCTGGCTGGGCCTGTACTTCATCGTCTACTGGATGTGATGGCGTGGTGCCGGTGGTCCGGCACCTGCCTGAAACAAAAAAGAGCGCTTCGGCGCTCTTTTTGTTGATCCGACGCGGCAGTGGCTGCCGCCGCCGCTTCAGCGTCCGACCGGCAACCCCGTCGGCTCGATCCAACCCATGAAGTAGCTCAGCAGCACAAAAAGGAAGACACTCACCGAGACGCCCACCCGGATCGCCAGCGCGCGCGCCATGCGGCCCTTGGGGGCTGGCGCACCCTCCGGGCCACGCTTGATCATGAAGATCCCGGCCGAAGCCAGGGCGGCCAGAATGGCGACAAACGCCAGCACAATGATGATTTTCATGACGCCGGATTATTCCACCACCCCACTCTGGCGCACGCCTCCATGACCCTGATCCGACATCGCCACCACCGCTGGGTGATCCTGGTGGCCGCCCTCGTCGGTGTCGCCGGGACGGCGCGGCTCGGTCTCTGGCAACTGGACCGCGCGGCGCAGAAGATCGACCGGCAGACCCTGCTCGACGAGCGCCAGAAGCTGCCGGAGCTGACCGCGGCCGATCTGGCCCGCCAGCCCGAAGAGGTCGACGGACAGATCCAGCGCCTCGTCCGTCTGCAGGGCCGCTGGGTCGCGCGGGCGACGCTGTTTCTGGACAACCGCCCGATGGACGGCCGCGTCGGCTTCCACGTCGTGACGCCGCTGCAACTGGCCGATGGCACCGCCGTGCTGGTCGAGCGTGGCTGGGCCCCGCGCAACGCCCTGCGGCGCGAAGACCTGCCCCCGGTGAAGACGCCGGACGCGGAGGCCGTGACCGTCGTCGCCCGCATCATCCCCACACCATCGAGGCTGTTCGACTTCGGTGGTCTCGAATCCGGTCCCATCCGTCAAAATCTCGACATCGCCGCCGCCGCCCGCGAGTCCGGCCTGAGCCTGCGCCCGGTGGCCTTGCTGCAGACCGAAGGCCCGACGGACGACGGCTTGCTGCGCCACTGGTCCGCGCCCTCCACCGGTGTCGACAAGCACCACGGCTACGCCGCCCAATGGTTTGCCCTCAGCGCCCTGATCGCCGGGCTGTATGTCTGGTTCCAACTCATCCGCCCGCGCAGGCTGGCCGCTTCCCATGTCGAATGACACCCCGAACGCCGCACAACCGCTGAACCTGTCGGTCCACGATCTGCCCTCTCCGTCCGCCACGCTGGAGGTGCCGCAGCGCACCCGCCTGGGCCGGCTGAAGATGGTGCTGATCATGCTGGCCTGTGCCTCTCCCGTCATCGCGTCGTACTTCACCTACTACGTGATCCGACCGACCGGTCAACCCGGGCACGGCGCGCTGATCCAGCCGCCTGTCGACATCCCGCCCGTTGCCGCGCTGCCACTGACCGACCTGCAGGGCATGACCGTCGATCCACGCAGCCTGCGTGACCAGTGGTTGCTGGTGGTGGTGGCCGATGGTGCCTGCGACAGCACCTGCGAGAAGCTCCTGTACGCCCAGCGCCAGTTGCGTGAAACGCTGGGCAAGGAGAAAGGCCGCCTCGACCGCGTTTGGCTCGTCACCGGCGACCAGCCCCCGCGCACCGACCTGCTCCCCGCACTGGCCGACACCAGCGTGCTGCGCGCCCCCCGCGACGCTGTGGCCGCCTGGCTCAAGCCGGCGCCCGGCGAGGCCCTCTCGGCCCACCTCTACCTCGTCGACCCGATGGGCGTGTGGATGATGCGGTTCCCGGCCGCGTTCGAGCCGGCCAAGGTCAAGCGCGACATCGAGCGCGTGCTGCGCGCCTCGACTTCCTGGGACCGCGCCGGCCGCGACCCCGCCATCGTCGGTCCGGTGACCACCACGCCGGGCCTCGCCCGCTGAGCAGCCAGACCGTGCCCACGCCATGAAACCGACCGACCTCATCGACCTCGGCCCGCTGGCACAGATCGCGCTGCTGGCCGCCGCACTGGCCACGCTGCCGCTGGTGTGGCTGGCGTGGCGCCACCGCGGCCAGACCACCCCGCAGCGGCTGCGGGCGCTGACGCTGGTCACGCTGTTCCTGACCTTCGACCTCGTGCTCTTCGGCGCCTTCACCCGGCTGACCGACTCCGGCCTGGGCTGCCCCGACTGGCCGGGCTGCTACGGCAACTCCAGCCCCTTCGGCGCCGTCCACCAGATCACGCAGGCCCAGACCGCGATGCCCACCGGCCCGGTCACGCACGGCAAGGCGTGGATCGAGATGATCCACCGCTACCTCGCCACCGGCGTCGGCGCGCTGCTGACGGTGCTGATGGTGTGGAGCGTGCTGGCCGTGCGCCGGCTGCGCCGCAGCGATCCGGCGCAGGCGCGGCTGGTCGCGCCGGGCTGGGCCGCGCTCACCTTCGTCTGGGTTTGCCTGCAGGGCGCGTTCGGCGCGCTCACCGTGACGATGAAGCTCTACCCCGCCATCGTCACCTGCCACCTGCTCGGCGGCATCGGCCTGCTCGCGCTGCTGGCCGTGCAGACGCGCCGACATGCGCCGCAGCCGCTCACCCTGTCGGCCACGCTGCGCACCGCCGTGTGGGCCGTGCTCGGGCTCGTCGTGCTGCAGGTCGCGCTCGGTGGCTGGGTGAGTACCAATTACGCGGTGCTGGCCTGCCAGGACGTGCCCACTTGCCAAGGCCAATGGTGGCCGCCGATGGACTTCGACGCCGGCTTCACCCTGCAACGTGGCCTGGGCGTGCAGGCCGATGGCAGCGCCCTGCCCTTCGCCGCGCTCACCGCCATCCACGTCACGCACCGGATCGGCGCCGTCGTCGTGCTGGCCGCGCTCGGCCTGCTGATCGCGGCGCTGCGCCGGCCCGCTCCCCGCTACGCCCGTGGTCTGCTCGCCATCGCCGTGCTGCAGACGCTCACCGGCCTGTCCAACATCGTGCTCGGCTGGCCACTGCTGGCCGCCGTGGCCCACACCGGCGGCGCGGCCGCACTGGTGACGCTGCTGGCCGCGCTGCTCGCGCACAGCCACCGCGCCACCGCCCCCTCGCCCGCCCCGCCGGTCTCTTCCCACCTCCCGTCAGCCGCCCCGTCCCGATGAATGCCACCACCCTCACCCCGACCACGCCGCGCCTGTCGCGCTGGCGCCAGTACGTCGCGCTGACCAAGCCGCGGGTCGTGCAGCTCATCGTGTTCTGCGCGGCGATCGGCATGCTGCTGGCCATCCCTGGTGCGCCGCGCTGGGCGGACGTTGTCACCGCGCTCCTCGCCACCGCCGGCATCTGGCTGGTGGCGAGCGCCGCGGCGGCGTTCAACTGCCTGATCGAGCAGAAGATCGACGCCCGCATGAAGCGCACCTCCTGGCGCCCCACCGCCAACGGCGACCTGAGCCAGGCACAGGCCCTGCTGTTCTCGGCCGTGCTGGGCGGGGCGGGCATGGCGCTGCTGTACTTCCGCGTCAACCCGCTGACGGCGTGGCTGACCTTCGGCACCTTCGTCGGCTACGCGGTCATCTACACGGTGATCCTCAAGCCGATGACGCCGCAGAACATCGTCATCGGCGGTGCCTCGGGCGCGATGCCGCCGGTGCTGGGCTGGGCTGCGCTGACCGGCGAGGTCGGGCCGGAGGCGATCGCACTGTTCCTGATCATCTTCCTGTGGACCCCGCCGCACTTCTGGGCGCTGGCGCTCTACCGCGCCGAGGACTACGCCCGCGCCGGCCTGCCGATGCTGCCCGTGACCCACGGCAACGAGTTCACGCGGCTGCAGATCCTGCTCTACACCTTCATCCTGTTCGCCGCGACGCTGCTGCCCTTCGTGCAGGGCATGAGCAGCTGGCTCTATCTGGCCGCAGCCGTGGTGCTGGGCGCGCGGTTCATCCACTACGCCATCCGCCTGCGTCGCGAATACAGCGAAGCGCTCGCCCGCGAGACCTTCCGCTTCTCGATCTGGCACCTGTCGCTGCTCTTCGCCGCGCTGCTGCTCGACCATTACCTGAGGCCCTGGCTGTGACTGTGACTGTTCCCACCCGAGCCCACCGGCCCGCGCGGCGTCTGGCCCTGCTGGTCTCCACCCTGGCCGTGCTCGGCGCCCTGGGTGGCTGCGAGAAGGCACCACCACCCAGCTTCAAGTCGCTCGACATCACCGGCGCCGAATACGCCCGCCAGCTCGCGCTGACCGACGCCAACGGCCAGCCCTTCCAGCTCTCCAGCCTGAAGGGCAAGGTCGCCGTCGTCTTCTTCGGCTACACGCAGTGCCCGGACGTCTGCCCGACCACGCTGACCCACCTCGCCGAAACCCAGCGCCTGCTCGGCCCGGACGGCGACAAGCTGGTCGGCATCTTCGTCACGGTCGATCCGAAGCGCGACACCGCCACGCTGCTGAAGTCCTACGTCGGCGCCTTCAACCCGAACTGGGTCGCGCTGCGCGGCACGCCGGACGAGGTCGCCGCCGCTGCCAAGGAGTTCAAGGTGTTCTACCGCGAAGTGCCGGGCAAGACGGAAACCAGCTACACGGTGGACCACACCGCGGCGTCCTTCGTCTTCGATCCGCAGGGCAAGGTGCGGCTCTATGTGCGGCACAACACGCCGCCAGCGGATCTGGCGGCGGACATCAAGGTCCTGCTGTCCAGTCACTGAACAGGCCAGACCAGACCTGCCACAGGATCAAGGCCGGGAGCCGGACGGCATGCGCCGGCCCGCCACTGGCTCGGACCACAAGCGCTGGACCAGCGGATGCTGGATGCGCTTGTCGGCTGCGATGGCAAAAAACGGCTCTTCCACACCCGGACTGCCCCCGACACGGCACACGCCGTAGCGGGCCACCAGGTCGTCATGCACCCAGTCAGCGGCCGGGAACACGCCCATCCCGCCCGCGCCGAAGGTCTTGAGCATCGCGCTGTCGTCGAATTCGCCGACCACCCGCGGGTGCAGCGCCTCGCGCTCGAACCACTGGTCCAGCCCGGTGCGCATCGCGGCAGACCGCGTCGGTAGCAGCACCGGCACGCGGGCCAGTGCGCGGGGAAAATCGTCGCGCAGCATGGACTGCCACGCGGGAGGTGCATACCAGCCCACCGGCGATCCCCCCAGCCGGTGGCTGTAGAGCCGCAGGCCAGGCTGCGGCGGTGCGGAGCGGTCGGCCAGCACCACATCGAGCCGGTGCAGCGCCAGATCGGCCAGCATCGGCTCGAAGTCCTGCTCGCGGATCTGCAAGCGCAGGTGGGGCTCGTCCAGCACCGGTTGCAGCAGCCGCCACACCACCAGCTTGGGCAGCCCGCCGCCCACCCCCACCGCCAGCCGCACCACCGGCACGGTCGCCGCATCACGCACCCGGTCGGGCAGCGCCGCGCCGAGCTGGAAGATCTGCTCGGCCTGCAGCATCGCCGCACGCCCCGCCTCGGTGAGCACCACGCCCCGGCCGGCCGGCTGCAGCAGCGCGTGGCCCAGCGCCTGCTCCAGCTCGCGCACCTGCGCACTCACCGTCTGCACCGCCACCCCCAGCCGCTCGGCGCCCCGCGAGAGGCCGCCCTCCTTGGCGACCACCCAGAAGTAGTAGAGATGCCGGTAGCTGAAGTCGAGGCTCATGGTTCGTATTTTACGAACCAAAACTCAGTGAATGGCTGGTTTTTCCGCCATGTCTGGGCGCCTAAGCTGTGCCTGTCGATGAGCACATCGCACCACGTTCCCACCACCACAAGGACTTTCAGCATGCGCAGCTACCCCCGCAACAGCCCCGAAGCCGCCGCCCGTGTCGTCGCCCTGGCCCTGCTGGCCGACGGACACCTGAGTCTGGTCGAGATCGACGCACTGGAGCTGCACGGCGTCGCCGAACGCCTGGGCCTGACCGGGCACGCCTTCCGCGAGGTGATGCATGGCCTGTGCGAAGACCTGCTGGTGCAGTCGCCGATGGTCTGGTCGAACAACAGCCACATCGACCCGCAACTGGTCAAGGGACTGCTGTCCGAAATCGATCACCCGGGCTTGTGCGCCGAACTGATGCACGTGTGCCGCACGGTGATCGAGGCCGACCGCCACGTGGCCGACAGCGAGGCGCTGATGCTCTCCACCGCCTTCGTGCACTGGCACCACACGCTGGCCCAGCGCACGATGGCCCTGGCCGCCTGACGCCCATCGCCGGATGTCGACGGTCAGCGCGCGCCCAGCGTCTCCCAGCGCTCCATCAGCGCCAGCAGCTCGTCGTCGATCACTCCATGGCGCGCGTGCGCCGCGGCCACCTTGTCGGCCGGCCCGGCGTACAGCGCGGTGCCGGCGAGCGCCTCGTTCAGCGCCGCCTGCTCGGCTTCGAGCGCGGCGATGCGGGCGGGCAGCTCGTCCAGCTCGCGCTGCTCCTTGTAGCTGAGCTTGCGCTTGGCGGCGGGTGCAGCCACCGGTGCGGCGGCCACCGCCACGGCCTTCGCCGGTGTCGGCGCGGGGGCGTTGCGGGCGGCCTTGGCGGCCATCGCGGCGGCACGTTGGGACTGCAGCAGCC
This sequence comes from uncultured Sphaerotilus sp., assembly GCF_963924895.1. NCBI lineage: Bacteria > Pseudomonadati > Pseudomonadota > Betaproteobacteria > Burkholderiales > Sphaerotilaceae > Sphaerotilus > uncultured Sphaerotilus sp. Next base: position 17,469 of record NZ_CAWURG010000020.1, on the reverse strand, counting down.
AGTCCTCGACGCTGCCTTCGTACTCGCGCCAGTTGCCGTCGCCTTCGCTGACGATGGTGCTGGTCACCACGGCGTCCAGGAAGCGCCGGTCGTGGCTGACCAGGAACACGGTGCCCTTGAAGTTCTGCAGCAGGTCTTCCAGCAGCTCCAGCGTCTCGATGTCGAGGTCGTTGGTCGGCTCGTCGAGCACCAGCACATTGGCCGGCCGCGCGAACAGCCGCGCCAGCAGCAGCCGGTTGCGTTCGCCGCCGGAGAGGCTGCGCACCGGCGAATTCGCCCGCGCCGGCGAGAACAGGAAGTCGCCGAGGTAGCTCATCACGTGCTTGCGCGCGTTGCCGATCTCGATCCACTCGCTGCCGGGGCTGATGGTGTCGGCCAGCGTGGCGTCGAGGTCGAGCGCCTCGCGCATCTGGTCGAAGTAGGCGACCTGCAGCAGCGTGCCGAGCTTGACCGTGCCGCTGTCGGGCTGGAGTTCGCCGAGGATCATCTTCAGCAGCGTCGTCTTGCCGGCGCCGTTCGGGCCGATGAAACCGACCTTGTCGCCGCGCAGGATCGTCCCGGTGAAGCCGCGCACGATGGTGCGGTCGCCGTAGGACTTGGTGGCGTCCTCCAGTTCGGCGACGATCTTGCCGCTGCGCGAGCTGGCATCGACTTCGAGCCGCACCTTGCCCACCACGTCGCGCCGCGCGGCGCGCTGGTCGCGCAGGGCGGTCAGGCGGTTGATGCGGCTGACGCTGCGGGTGCGGCGCGCCTCGACCCCCTTGCGAATCCAGACCTCTTCCTGCGCCAGCAGCTTGTCGAAGCGGGCGTTGAAGAGCGACTCGTCTTCGAGTTCGCGGGCCTTGGTCGCTTCATAGGTGGTGAAGCTGCCCGGATAGCTGCGGATCTGGCCGCGGTCGAGTTCGAGGATGCGCGTCGAGACGGCGTCCAGGAAGGCCCGGTCGTGGGTGATCAGCAGCACCGCGCCACGGAACGAGATCAGCAGGTCCTGCAACCAGATGATGGATTCGAGGTCCAGGTGGTTGGTCGGCTCGTCGAGCAGCAGCACATCGGGTGCGGCCACCAGCGCCTGCGCCAGCGCCACCCGCTTGCGCAGACCGCCGGACAGCGCATCGACCTGCTGGTCCGCGGTGAGCTTGAGCCGCTCCAGCGTCTCGTCGACCCGCTGCTCCCAGGTCCAGCCGTCGACGGCCTCGATCTGGCTCTGCAGCGCGTCCAGGTCATCGCCCTCGGCGTGGGCCTCGTAGCGCTCGCGCAAGGACTTGGCCTCGGCAACGCCCACGCTGACCGCATCGAACACGCTGATGCCCGGCTCGAACTGCGGCTCCTGCGGCACGTAGTAGCGGCGCACATTGGCCTGCACCTGCAGCGTGCCGTCGTCGGGCAGTTCCAGGCCGGCGAGGATTTTCAGCAGCGACGACTTGCCGGTGCCATTGCGTCCGATGAGGCCGATGCGTTCGCCAGCCTCCAGCGACATCGCAGCGTGGTCGAGCAGCGCCACGTGACCGTAGGCGAGGCTGGCGTCAAGAAGGGTAAGGAGGGCCATGGGGGAGTTCTGACGATAATCGACCATTATCGACCCCGGGCGTCCAGCGGCCGGAATCACCGTGTGCAGACGACCCACGCGCGTCACATCACGTTGTTACCGTGCCCGGCCGGCCGGTCGGTACACTGCGGCCGGATACGCGAAATTTCGTGAAATATGTCGCAAATGTACGGCATGTAACCAAATACCAAGCCCCTGGACCAGCGGCCCCGAGGAGACCGGATGTGAGCAAGACCGATGTGTCATTTCCCCTGGACCTGCTGAGCGCCGGCAGTGCCGGCGGGTTCAGCCTCGACAACCTCGGCACCCTGGGCAGCGAACTGGCACTCTGGCCGATCGAGGCCCTGCGCGGCGCGGATCCGATCATGGGGCTGGCGGTGCTGATGATCGTGGCGCTGCTGGCCGGGGAAGCGGTGCACCGCATGACCCGGCTGCCGCGGGCCCTCGGCGCGATGCTGGTCGGCGCCCTGGCCAGCCCGCTGGCGCTGAGTCTGGTGGTGCGCGCCGAGCTGGATCCGTGGAAACCGCTGCTCGATCTGGCCGTGGGCCTGCTGGTGTTCGAGCTGGGCAGCCGCATCCGGCCGCGCTGGCTGATCGACAACCCGTGGCTGGCCGTCAAGTGCCTGGCCGAGGCCCTGGTCACCGGCGTGGCCGTCACCGCGGCGCTGGTCTGGCTGAACGTGTCGCTGTCGTCGGCGGCGCTCGCGGGCGCGGTGGCGATGGCCAGCTCGCCCGTCATCGCCATGACCGTGCTCAACGAGCTGAAGCCACGCGGCCAGGTCAGCGAACGGCTGCTGATGATGACGGCGGTGAACACCGTCTGCGCCGTGCTGGCGCTGACCGCCTGGCGGGTGCTGACGACGCTGGATTCCGGTGGTTTCGAATGGCAGCCGGCGCTGGCCGGGGCGGTCTACACGCTGTGCGGCTCCTACCTGCTGGGCGCCGTCAGCGGCCTGCTGCTGGAGCGGCTGAGCCGGCAGATCCACGGCAGCGGACTGGCCGCACTGCAGCTCGCGCTGGTGGTGCTGGCGGCGATGCTGGCGGCGCAGTACACCTTCTCGCCGCTGCTGGCCCTGCTCATCGCCGGCATGGTCGCCCGCAGCCGGATGGGCCACCGGCTGCAGGTCGAGCCACAGCTCGGCAGCGGCGGCGCAGCGCTGACGCTGCTGCTGCTGGTGACGCTGGGGCTGCTGTCCACGCTGGAAGGCCTGGTGGACCTGCTGCCGCTGGTCGCCGCCATCATCGGCGCGCGCTTTCTCGCCAAGACCGGCACGGTGATCCTGCTGGCCCGCCCCAGCGGCCTGGGCTGGCGGCAGGCGCTCGGGCTGGGTCTGGCGCTGCAGCCGGCCTCCAGCCTGACGGTGCTGCTGACCGGCAACACGCTGGGCTGGCCGAGCGCGCTGCCGCTGCCGGAGTCGACCCTGCTGCAGGCGCTGCTGATCGCGCTGACGCTGATGCAGCTGAGCGGGCCGGTCTGGCTGCAGCTCGGCCTGTGCGGCGTCGCCCGCGAGACCTGCACCCCCCCGTCCCGCTGACGCACTGCCACGCCCCGAGGAACCGCCCATGTCTTTGCAGGACTTCACCACCTCCGAGTCGCTGACCATCGGCGTCGAGCTGGAGCTGCAGCTCATCTCCACGCACGACCACGACCTGATCCCGCAGGCGCAGGACCTGCTGCGCGAGACCGCCCGCCACACCGGCGCCTGGGACATCAAGCCCGAGATCACGCGCTCGATGATCGAGATCGGCACCTCGATCCAGCGCGAACACGGCCCGCTGGTGGCCGAACTGCGCGACATGCGCGACCAGCTCGTGCGCGCGGCGCGGCGCCTGAACATCGAGATCGCTGGCGGCGGCACCCACGCCTTCCAGCACTGGAGCGAACAGCAGATCTACCCCGGCGAGCGCTTCCACTACCTCAGCGACCTCTACGGCTACCTGGCCAAGCAGTTCACCGTCTTCGGCCAGCACGTCCACGTCGGCTGCCCGAACGGCGACGACGCACTGTGGCTGCTGCACGCGCTGTCGCGCTACGTGCCGCACTTCATCGCGCTGTCGGCCTCGTCGCCCTTCGTGCAGGGGCACGACACCGGCTTCGACTCGGCACGGCTGAACTCGGTCTTCGCGTTTCCGCTGTCCGGGCGGGCGCCCTTCGTGCGGAGCTGGGACGAGTTCGGCGCCTACTTCGACAAGATGACCGCCACCGGCGTGGTCAAGTCGATGAAGGATTTCTACTGGGACATCCGCCCCAAGCCCGAGTACGGCACGATCGAGCTGCGCGTGTGCGACACCCCGCTGACGGTGGAGAAGGCCGCGGCGCTGGCGTGTTACCTGCAGGCCATCTGCCGCTACCTGATCGAGGAGCGCCCGTTCGAGCCGGTGGAGGACGACTACCTCGTCTACACCTACAACCGCTTCCAGGCCTGCCGCTTCGGGCTGCAGGGCGACATCGTCAACCCGCAGACCAAGGAGCGCGGCAAGCTGCGCGACGACATCGTGCGCACGCTGGCGCGGGTCGAGACGCACGCGGTCGATCTGAAGTCGTGGGAGGCCTGCCAGCTGCTGCGCGAGTCGCTCGGCGAGGGCAATGATGCGCAGTGGCTGCGGCGGCAGCGGGCGCAGGACGCGCCGCTGTCGGAGGTCGTCGAGGCGGCGGCCCGGCGGTGGGCACACAGCCCGCCCGCAGCGCGCTGACCCGCCAGTCCGCTGGCGACAGGGTCAGTTCGGCGTCCGGCGGCGCGCGACCACGGCGACTGCGCCCAGGGCCAGCGCCCACAGCGGCCACAGACCGAACCGGCCCGCCCACCAGACAAACGGCGTCGTGCCCTCGCGCCCCTGCACCTGCGCCTCCAGCACGCCACGCACATGCGGCGCCAGCCGGTGCGTCACCACGCCGCGGTGGTCGATCGCCACCGTGGCCCCCGTGTTGGTGGCGCGCACCATCGGCCGCTGCAGCTCCAGCGTGCGCATGCGCGAGATCAGCAGGTGCTGGTCCACCGCGACCGACTCGCCGAACCAGCCAATGTTGCTGACATTGGCCAGCACGGTCGGCGCCGTCGCTGCGTCCACGAAGCGCGCCGCCAGTTCCTCGCCGAACAGATCCTCGTAGCAGATGTTCGGCCCGACCCGCTCGGCACCCACCGTGAACGACGGCGCCACCAGCGGGCCGCGGGCGAAGTCGCCCAGCGGCATCTGCATCATGTCCACGAACCAGCGGAAGCCCAGCGGGATGAACTCGCCGAAGGGCACGAGGTGGTGCTTGTCGTAGCGGTAGACGGGCGCGCCGGCCCCGGCGCTGAATCCCGCGACGGAGTTGGTGTAGCCCCGATCCGTGTCTCCCAGCGGCACGCCGATCAGCGCCCGGGTGCGGCCCTGTGCAAAGTGGCTCTGCAGCCCCTCCCACAGGCCCGGCGGCAACTGCGCCGGTAGCAGCGGAATGGCGGTTTCCGGCGCGATCACCAGATCGGCCGTGGAGGCCAGCAGCGCCTTGATGTGCCAGTCCAGTGTTTCGGGCAGGCGGCTGAACTCGAATTTTTCGTCCTGCGGCACATTGCCCTGCAGCAGCGTCACGGACAGGCCGGAGCGTGCGCGGGTGAAGTCGCCGCCGGTCCAGGCTGGCAGCAGCACGAGCGCGCCCGTGACGACCACCGCGCCGAGCCGGGGGACCAAACCGGGTGTCGCCAGCCCCCGCTGCACCAGCAGGCCCAGCCCCGCGGCCACCGCCCCGATGCCGTACACGCCGGTCCAGGGCGCCAGTGCCGCCAGCGGCCCGTCCACATGCGCGTAACCAGCGGCGCCCCACGGAAACCCGGTGAAGATCTGCGCCCGCGCCAGTTCGGCCAGCAGCCACAGGGCGCTCCACAGCAGGAGGTCGGGCACAAGCCGATCGCGCTTCCAGCGCACGAACAGCGCCGTCGCCAGCGCCAGATAGACCGACAGCGCCGCCGCCAGCAGCGCGACAGCCAGCACGGCCAGCCAGGCCGGCAGGTGCCCGTAGCGGTACAGGCTGGTGAACAGCCACCAGAAGGTGCCGCCCAGCCAGCCCACGCCAAAGGCCCCGCCCACCAGCCAGGCCCGCCGCGGCGGCGCTGCGCTGACCAGAGCCAGCAGCGCGGCCACGGACAACACCTCCAGCCAGCCCCGTGCAACCGGGGCCATGGACCAGGCCTGTACCCCGCCCGCGAGCAGGGCGAGCGCCACCAGGACCAGCAGGCGCCTGCGCGCGGACACCGCCTCAGCCACCGGCCATCTCGTCCAGCGACAGGCGCACCACCTTGAACCAGCGCACCGCCCCGCCCCGGGTCAGCATCACCGAGAAGCGCAGCGGCCCGACATCGACGATCTCGCCACGCCGCGGCACCCGGCCGTTGCGGTGCGCGACGAGTCCGCCGATGGTCTCGATGCCGTCCTCGGCCAGTTCGATCGCGAAGTGGGCGTTGATGGCCTCGATCGACGCGTCGCCCGGCACCCGGCAGCTGCCGTCGGCCAGCGTGTAGAGGCCGGACTCGCTGACCTTGTCGTCGAACTCGTCCTCGATCTCGCCGACGATTTCCTCGAGCACATCCTCGATCGTGATCAGGCCGGCGAGCCCGCCGAACTCGTCGATGACGATGGCCAGGTGGTTGCGGTTGGAGCGGAAGTCGCGCAGCAGCTCGTTCAGGCCCTTGGACTCGGGCACGAACAGCGCCGGACGCAGGAGCGTGCGCAGGTGCAGCTCCGGGGCGCGCTGGACCTTGAGGAGATCCTTGGACATCAGCACGCCGATGATGTTGTCGCGCTCGCCCTCGAACACCGGGAACCGGGAGTGCCCGATGTCGATGACGCTGGCCAGTACCTCGTCGTAGGTCGAGGCGATGTCGATCATGTCCATCCGGGGCGAGGCCACCATGGCGTCGCCGGCCGTCAGGTCCGCCATGCGCAACACGCCTTCGAGCATCGACCGCGATTCCGGGTCGATCAGCTCGCGCTTCTCGGCGTCGGCCAAGGTCTCCAGAAGCTCGTTCCGGGAATCCGGTCCGGGAGAAATGAATTCGATCACGCGCTCGAAGAGCGTGCGGTGATCGTGTGGAGTGGCCCGTACCGACTCGCGGCCGAAACGGGAACTCTGCTGGGGTTCGGACACGATCAGGTGCCGGTAGTGATCATGTGGCGAGAATACCCGATGACGGTGACGCCGCGGATCCGGGCCAGCCCGACACCCTTGCCGCAGGACAAACGGATGCCTTGACACACCCAGGGGCTTGACAGACATTCGACAATCCGTTTTTTGTCCTCTGCCTCTCGCCCACCACCCCATGTCCACAGGCCTCATCCCCGCCACCATCCTCACCGGCTTCCTCGGCTCGGGCAAGACGACGCTGCTCAAGCGCATCTTGTCGGAAGCCCACGGCCAGAAGATCGCCGTGATCGAGAACGAGTTCGGCGAGGAGAACATCGACAACGACATCCTCGTCGGCGACACCGAGGAGCAGATCATCCAGCTGAGCAACGGCTGCGTCTGCTGCACGATCCGCGAGGACCTGCGCTCGACGCTGTCCGACCTGGCCGCCAAGCGCCGCAAGGGCGAACTCACCTTCGACCGCGTCGTGATCGAGACGACGGGGCTGGCCGATCCGGGTCCGGTGGCACAGACCTTCTTCATGGACGACGAGGTCGCCGAGAGCTACCTGCTCGACTCCATCCTGACGCTGGTCGACGCCGTGCATGCCCAGAAGCAGCTCGACGACCGCCAGGAAGCGCGCCGCCAGATCGGGTTCGCCGACCAGCTCTTCATCAGCAAGGCCGACCTCGTCGACGAGGCCACGCTCGACGCGCTGTCGCACCGCCTGAAGCACATGAACCCGCGCGCGCCGCAGCGCCGCGTGAACTTCGGCGACGTGCCGATCGCCCAGGTGTTCGACCTGCACGGCTTCAACCTGAACGCCAAGCTGGAGATCGACCCGGAGTTCCTGGCCGCCGCCGACCAGGGCCACGGGCACGGTGACCATGGCCATGACCACCATGGTCACGACCACGCACCCGGCGAGCACTGCGACCACCCGCACCACCATCACCACGACGACGACGTCAAGTCCTTCGTGTTCCGCTCGCACAAGGCCTTCAACCCGGCCAAGCTGGAGGACTTCCTCGGCTCCATCGTGCAGATCTACGGCCCGCGCATGCTGCGCTACAAGGGCGTGCTGAACATGAAGGGCACCGAGCGCAAGGTCATCTTCCAGGGCGTGCACCAGCTGATGGGCAGCGACCTCGGCCCGAAGTGGATGCCCGGCGAGAAGCGCCAGAGCAAGATGGTGTTCATCGGCATCGATCTGCCCGGCGACGTGTTCCAGCAAGGCCTGGCGCAGTGTCTGGTGTGATGCGCCGCACATCCGGGCACACCCTCGCCGGCACGCCTCAGGCACCGGCAGGCTGAGGTGGATACAATCCGCGCGCCCGGAATCGGCCCTGACAGGTGGCCGCCACGATTTCACCCTTGATTGCCACCAGAGTCTCCCATGCCCCAGAACGACCCCAAGACCGACCCGACCCTCGCCAACGCCTGGAAGACCAAAGCCGGCCGCGACCTGACGGAAGCGGAGCTGATGGCCATGCCCGAGAGCGAGTACATGAGCGAGCAGCAGCTCGACTTCTTCCGCGCCGGCCTGAAGAAGCAGAAGGACGATCTGCTGGCCAACGCCGGCGAGACGACCGAGCACCTGCGCGAAGACACGTCCATCGTCCCGGATCCGGCGGATCGCGCCACGATCGAGGAAGAGCACGCGCTGGAACTGCGCACCCGTGACCGCGAGCGCAAGCTGCTGAAGAAGATCACCCAGTCGCTCAGCCGCATCGAATCCGGTGACTACGGTTACTGTGATGAAACCGGCGAACCGATCGGCCTCGGCCGCCTGCTGGCACGCCCGACCGCTACACTGTCGCTGGAAGCGCAGCAGCGCAGGGAACTGAAACAAAAACTCTTCGGCGACTGAGCACACGGGCCCTGCTGATCACCCCGCCTGTGTCCAGCCGTACCTCCAGACATGGCTGACCCCAAGGATCCTCCCAAGAGCGGCTTTTTCCGCAAGGTGGTGCGCTTCGCGCTCAACCCGACCACCGACTGGGCAGACCTGAGTTCGGCGGGCACGGCCAGCACGGAAGACGACCACGCCAAGTCGGAACTCAAGGCGATGATCGAGCGCAAGCGGCGCAATGACTTCGTGCGCAAGCGCGAGTTCGACACGCTGCGCAAGATCCGCCGGGAAGGGCTGACCGGCGAAGGCCTGGCCGGACTCGACGGCCTGTCCCACCTCGACGACTCCGAGGTCCGCAGCCAGGACAGCTACGCCACCCGCCCGGACAGCGACGACGTCAAGGACAAGATCGACGCGATCGAGCGCCAGATGGTGGGCGAGGCCAACGGCTCGGCGCCCCGTCGCAACGCCGCGGTCACGATGGGCCGGCAGGCGCCGGTCGCGCGCACCGAGTCCTTCTTCGGCGCGACAACGGCCCCGCAGGTCATGGCGGCGCACCCCCAGCTCTCGGACGCGTTCAAGCCGACGACGCCCATGCAGATGGAGTCGGAGCTGATCGGCCACGACACCCACACCCGCGGCCTCTCGCTGCGGGCCTTCCCCTCCGAATCCCCAGGCCTGACGACGGGCGCCTCGCGTCTACCGCCCCCCCGCATCAGCAGCGTCCATGGCCCGATGGACGACACCTCGCCGCACAGCGTCGAAGTGACCGAGCTGGCCCACGATCCGGACCTCGACGAGGCCGTGATTGCCTTCGCCAACGCCGATTTCGAGCTGTGCGAACGCTCGCTGCACAGCCTGATCGGACTGAGCGGGCCACGCGCCCAGCATGCCGAGACCTGGTACGCCCTGTTCGATCTCTACCGCGCGATAGGCCAGCAGCTCAAGTTCGAGTCGCTGGCCGTGGACTACACCCAGCGCTTCGGCTGGTCGCCGCCGCAGTGGTATTCGCTGCCGCGGCTGGTGGCGGATGCCGTCGCCAGCGAGCGCGCACGCCCCACCCAGCGCGGCAACAGCCAGTTCGACGGCACGGTTGGCTGGGTCGCCCCCGATTTCATCGATGTCGACGCCGTCAGCCAGCTGCGCTCGCAGTTGCTGCAGATGCCGCTGCCCTGGGTGCTCGACTGGCGCCACACGCGCCACATCGACGCGCAGGCCGCCAGCGCGCTGCACCGCCTGCTGAAGGACTGGGCCGACGAGCCGATCGAGATGTGCTGGCTCGGCGGTGATTCGCTGTTCACGCTGCTGGCCGACCTGTCGCCAACGGGTGTGCGCGACGCCGATCCGGCGTACTGGATGCTGCGCCTCGAAGCGCTGCGCCTGACCCACCGGGCGCTCGATTTCGACCAGATCGCCATCGACTACTGCCTGACCTACGAGGTCTCGCCGCCGTCGTGGACCCCCTCGCGCTGCGTGCTCCGCCTGTCCGACGACACGGGCCGCACGGTCGCGCCGGTCTCCAGCGTCGCCGAGGTCGTCACCGGCTTCATGGAGTCGCAGACGCCGGACGAAGGCCTGCTGGAGGTGGCGACGGTCGAACTCAACGGCCAGCTCATCGGCGACATCAGCAACTTGCTCAAGGGCATGGACCAGCAGATCGGCAAGTCGACGCTGATCCAGGTCTCGTGCACGCGCCTGATCCGCGTCGACTTCATCGCGGCGGGCGATCTGCTCAACTGGGTGCTGTCCCGCCACTCCGAGGGGCGCAACGTCAGCTTCGTCGACGCCCACCGCCTGGTGGCGCTGTTCTGCGGGGCCATGGGCATCAGCGAACACGCCCGCGTCACGGTCCGGAACTTCTGATTCTGATCCCGGCCGGTCCGCGCCGCGGCGCGCACCGGCCTCTCACTGGAAACCCTTGCCCATGTCCACCGAGTCCTATCACGGCACCACCATCGTCAGCGTGCGCCGCGGCAACACCGTGGCCATCGGCGGTGACGGCCAGGTCACGCTCGGCCACATCATCGTCAAGTCCAGCGCGCGCAAGGTGCGCAAGCTGCACCGCGACCAGGTGCTGGCCGGCTTCGCGGGTGCCACGGCCGATGCCTTCACGCTGTTCGAGCGCTTCGAGGCCAAGCTCGAAAAACACCAGGGCCACCTCGTGCGCGCCGCCGTCGAGCTGACCCGCGACTGGCGCACCGACCGCGTGCTGCGCAAGCTCGAAGCCATGCTCGCGGTGGCCGACCGCACCGCCTCGCTGATCATCACCGGCAATGGCGACGTGCTGGAGCCGGAGCACGGCATCGTGGCGATCGGATCGGGTGGCGCCTATGCGCAGGCCGCCGCCCGCGCGCTGCTGCAGCACACCGAGATGGCGCCGGCCGACATCGTCAAGCGTTCGCTGGAGATCGCCGGCGACCTGTGCATCTACACCAACCAGACCCACACCATCGAGACGCTCGACTGAGCCGGAACCGACCATGAGCGCCATGACCCCGCAGGAGATCGTCTCCGAACTCGACCGCCACATCGTCGGCCAGCACGCCGCCAAGCGCGCCGTCGCCATCGCGCTGCGCAACCGCTGGCGCAGGCAACAGGTGGACGCCACGCTGCGCCACGAGATCACGCCCAAGAACATCCTGATGATCGGCCCGACCGGCGTCGGCAAGACCGAGATCGCCCGCCGGCTGGCCCGGCTGGCGGACGCCCCCTTCATCAAGGTCGAGGCCACCAAGTTCACTGAGGTCGGCTACGTCGGCAAGGACGTGGACACCATCATCCGCGACCTGGTCGAGAGCGCCGTCAAGCTCGAGCGCGACCGCCAGGTCACCCTCATGCGCCACCGCGCCGAAGACGCTGCCGAGGACCGCATCCTCGACGTGCTGGTGCCGCCGGTGCGGCCAGCGGCGTCCGGCGGCCTGGGCTTCGGTTTCGGGGAAGCACCCGCTCCTGCGCCGGCCCCGGTCGACAGCGCCGCGCGCCAGACCTTCCGCAAGCGCCTGCGCGAAGGCACGATGGAGGACAAGGAGATCGAGATCGACCTGGCCGAAGCGCGGCAGGCGGTCGAGATCATGGGGCCGGCCGGCATGGAAGACATGGCCGAGCAGCTCAAGGGCATGTTCTCGCAGCTCGGCCAGGGCAAGCGCAAGACCCGCAAGGTCACGATCGCCGAAGCGCGCCGCCTGCTGATCGACGAGGAAGCCCAGCGCCTGGTCAACGACGAGGAGATCGTCACCCGCGCGCTGCACAACACCGAGCAGAACGGCATCGTCTTCATCGACGAGATCGACAAGGTCACCAGCCGCAGCGAGTCGCAGGGCGCCGACGTGTCGCGCCAGGGCGTGCAGCGCGACCTGCTGCCGCTGGTCGAGGGCACCACCGTCAAGACCAAGCACGGCATGGTCAAGACCGACCACATCCTGTTCATCGCGTCGGGCGCCTTCCACCTGTCCAAGCCGAGCGACCTGATCCCGGAACTGCAGGGGCGCTTCCCGATCCGGGTGGAACTGTCCTCGCTGAGCGTGGACGACTTCGAGGCCATCCTCTCCAGCACCCACGCCAGCCTGATCAAGCAGTACCAGGCGCTTCTGGCCACCGAAGGTGTGACGCTGGAGTTCACCCCCGACGCCATCCGCCGCCTCGCCGAGACCGCCCACGGCGTCAACGAGCGCACCGAGAACATCGGCGCGCGCCGGCTGTCGACCGTGATGGAGCGGCTGCTCGACGAGCTCTCGTTCGAGGCCCCGCAGCGTGCCGGCCAGACCATCTCCATCGACGCGGCGGAGGTGGAAAAACGCCTCGGCGCCCTCGCTGGCAACGAAGATCTGTCGCGGTACATCCTCTGACACCAGGGGGTACCACCCCGGAACACGGGGTGTACCTGCCTCAGGCAAGTTCAACCCGGTCGGTATCATGGGTACCCATGCCTTGTCCCTCCGGTCCTGCTGCTGACGACACCCCCCCCTCCGGAGAGGCTGGGCCCGAGGCCGTGCAGGACCGGGACAAGCTGTGCCGGCTGGCCGACAGTGCGCCGGTCATGATGGCCTACTTCGACGGGCCGCGGCAGCTCTGCACCTACGCCAACCGGACCTTCGTGCAGGGGCTCTGCGACACGGCGCGCGCACCGCTGGGGCGTGCGCTGGCCGATGTGCTGACGCCGGAACTGGGTCAGCAACTGTCGCCCGCACTCGCCGGCACCCTGCTGGACGGCGAGGCGCTCACCCTGGAGCAGCCGCTGCAGCTGCGCGGTGGCCAGCACCTGTGGGTCGAGATCACGCTCACGCCGCACAGCGACCCAGAGGGCCGCCGCTCCGGCGTCTACGTGCTCATCGTGGACCAGAGCCGCCACCACGCCGCCGAGCGTGCCCTGCTCGAATCCGAGGAGCGCCTGTCCAAGTTCCTGCAGGCCGGCGTCGAAGGCATCTTCTTCCACCGCGACGGCCACATCGCCGATGCCAACCCGGCCCTGTGCGAGCTGGTCGGCCTGTCGCTGCACGACCTGCTGGGCCGCCCGGCCCTGATGCTGATCGCCCCCGAGCAGCACACCCGCACCATCCGGCAACTCGACGGCCAGCAGGACGTCACCTTCGAGACCAGCGTGGTCCACCAGGACGGCACGCGCATCCCCGTCGAAGTGATCGACCGCGGCACCATGCAGCACGGCGAGCCGATGCGCATGGCGGTGGTGCGCGACATCCGCGACCGCCACGCCACCCAGGCCAAGCTGCACTACCTCGTCCACCACGACGCACTGACCGGCCTGCCGAACCGCGCCGCCTTCCTCGCGCAGCTCGACCACCTGATGGTGGCCGCCCGCGCCTCCGACACCCAGCTCGCGCTGCTCTTCATCGACCTGGACCACTTCAAGCGCGTCAACGACTCGGTCGGCCACACCCGCGGCGACGCGCTGCTCAAGACCATCTCGCAGCGCCTGTGCGAGCGCGTGCGCAGCACCGACCGGGTTGCCCGCTTCGGCGGCGACGAGTTCATGGTGCTGCTGCCCGGCGTGCGCGACCGCGACGCCGTGGTCCGCGTGGCCGGCAAGCTGCTCGAAGCGGTGGGCGCGCCGGTGACGGTCGAGGGCCAGTCGATCTCGGTGACGCCGTCGATCGGCATCGCGCTCTATCCGCAGGACGGCGACACGCCCGACGTGCTCATCAAGCACGCGGACGCCGCCATGCACGTCGCCAAGGGCCGCGGCCGCGCCACCTTCGCCTTCTTCGAGCCGGCGGTCGCCACCACGGCCTACGACCAGCTGATGCTGGAAGGCGAACTGGGCCACGCCATCACGCACGAGGAGTTTTCGCTGCTGTTCCAGCCGCAGGTGCGGGCGTGTGATGGCCACCCGGTGGGCGTCGAAGCGCTCATCCGCTGGCAGCATCCGCAGCGCGGCCTGCTCGCGCCCAACGAGTTCATCGCCCTGGCCGAGCAGCACCGGCTGATCGTGCCCATCGGCGCCTGGGTGCTGCGCGAAGCCGCCCGCCAGGCGCGCCAGTGGCACGACGCCGGCTGGCCGCTCACCGTGGCGGTCAACCTCTCGACGCTGCAGTTCCAGGCGCCGGATTTCGTCGCCTCGATCCAGGCCCTGCTGGCCGAGACCGGCCTGCCCGCCGGCTGGCTGGAGCTGGAACTCACCGAGCGCATGCTGATGGACGACGTGCCGCAGGTCTGTGCGCGGCTGCAGCAGCTGCGGGCGCTGGGTGTGAAGCTCTCGGTGGACGATTTTGGCACCGGCTACTCCTCGCTCAGCCACCTGAAGGAGCTGCCGATCGACACCATGAAGATCGACCGCTCCTTCGTGCAGGAGCTGCCCCACCAGCGCGAATCGGCGGCCATCGCCAGCGCCATCGTCCAGCTCGCCCGCGGCCTCGGCCTGAGCGTGGTCGCCGAAGGCGTGGAAACCGAGGCGCAGCGGGCCTTCCTGGTCGGGCAGGGCTGCGACCAGCTGCAAGGGATGATCATCAGCGCCCCGCTGACGCCTTCCCAGCTGAAGGTCTGGCTGGCCACGCACCGACCCTCGTGACGCAGGACAACACGGCCGACAGACCGTGCAGCAGCGTGGCGCCGCGCCTCTGCTAATCTGGCCGGATGGCCATCCACCGCCTCCGATCCGCCTTGCGTGCCCACTCGGGCACCCTGCCGCTGCGCGTGCTGCGGGACCCGGACCGCTGGTTCATCCTGGGCACGCTGATCGCCACGATCCCGGCCTTCTACCTGGAGATGCTCACCGGTGAGCGCTCGCTCGTAGCCGCCGCCGTCTATGTCGTCGCCGCGCTGGCCATGCTGCTGCGCATCGCGCGGCGGCAGGTGCTCATGGCGAGCCGGTCCCGCCGCTGGCTGGTGTGGGCGCTGATCGCCGGGCTGCTGCTGGCGGCGCTGATGCCACCGAGTTCGACCTCGTCACTGGCGCTGTCGCTGCGGCTGCTGACGGCGCTGCTGACGCTGCTGCACATGATGTGGCTGCTGCAGCACCTGCTGGCGCGTGACAGCCTGCCGGCGCTGCTGGGCGCGGCGGTGCTGGTGCTGGTGCTGTGCGGCGCGGGCTTCTGGTGGATCGAACCCCGCACGCCAACATTGCAGGACGGCCTGTGGCTGGCCTTCACCACCGCAGCCACCGTCGGCTACGGCGACGTGGTGCCGAGCACGCCGGCGTCCAAGGTCTTCGCCGTGTTCGTGGTGCTGCTGGGCTTCGGCATCCTGTCGCTGGTCACGGCCTCGATCGCGGCGATGTGGGTCGAATCCTCGGAGCGGCGCATGGAGGACGACATCCTGCGCGACCTGCACGCCGAGATCGGCCAGCTGCGCGCCGAGCTGCGCGCCACGCACGAGGAACTGAAGGCGCTGCAGCGCCGGCTGGATCAGCCGCCCTGACCCGGACCCGCTGCGGCCAGTTGCAGCAGTCCCTCGAACACGAGCGTATCCGTCAGCTCGAAGGGCAGATCGGTCTCCGGCGCCAGCTTGACCGCGGCACCACCGCTCATCAGCAGCACCGGCGGCTCGCCGCAGCGCTGCACGAGGTGGCGGTGCATGCGCTCGATCGCGCCGGCGATGCCGTAGGTGCCGCCGCTCATCAGCGCGTCGCTGGTGTTGGTCGGGAATTCGCGGACCTCGCCGGTCGGCACCTTCAGGCCGGCCGTGCCCGACTCCATCGCCTTGAGCATCAGCCCGAAGCCCGGGAGGATCAGCCCGCCGAGGAAGTTCCCCTCGGCGTCGAGCGCATCGACCGTGACCGCCGTGCCCACCATCACCACCAGCACCGGCCGCGGCCGCCCGGCGGCCAGCACCCGCGCCCGCGCGCCGATCATCGCCACCCAGCGGTCCGAGCCGAGCCGGGCGGGATGCTCGTAGCCGTTGGTGACACCGCAGGCCACCGGCTGAGACACCACCCAGCGCGGCTCCAGGTCCCAGAGGTCCAGCTGCTCTTCGGCCCGCCGGCGCACCGCCAGGCCCGCCACCGCGCAGCCCAGCATGTGCGTGGGTGCAGGCAGGTGCGCCCACTCGTCGTCGGCCAGGCGGTCGATGGTTTCAAGGAATGACGCACCATGCGCCAGCAGTTCAGCCCCGGGCCGGGGGGCGGCATACAAGCCCCACTTGAGACGGGTATTGCCGATGTCGATGACAAGGAAACTCATGCAGGCAGGACCGCTACGACGCTACAGGTGGGAGACGACTGGCGACCGTCAGCGGACCGCCAGCAGGGATTCGACGCGCTGCAACAGCTGCCGCGCCTCGACCAGCGACCGCGAGCGGCTCAGTCGAGCCTGGACTTCGGGCAGCAGGGCCCGCAATTCTGCGCGAGACTGCACACGCCGCACGCGGATCATCGTCACCATCCCTGTCACGGGGACATTGGACAGCAGCACGTCCAGCAAGGCGCCGCGTGCCTGGGCGACATCGAACTCACGCGCATCGGGTGGCTCCGGTTCGGAGTCTTCCACCACGCTCGGCAAGGGGAGCGTGGAGTCCGGATCGAGGCAGGCGAACTCGCTGATGGTCTGGGAGTGGGGTGGCCCGATCACGATCAGGCCGAGTGAAAAGAGTTCGTCGATGTAGCTCTGGGGCACGCCCACCTGGCGTCCGAGCAGCACCACATCGTCCAGTGACCGTTCCCCGTCCACCAGCAACAGCAGCACGCGGTGCCGCTTGGACAGCCTGCAATCCTGCGATGCCAGTTCGGCGTGTCCGGCGGCCGTCTTGCACGGAATCCCCAAGGTTGTCCCTCGCAATCGTGGTGAAGGAATCAACGGAATCGCTGGTTCACCACGTGGGAATTGTGACTGTAAATCTTCACCTTGCGCTGCACGTTTGCAACGCCGCCGGGAGGAATTTGACATCCTCCCCGCCCTAAAGGACGGGGATTCCTCCTGCGAGACGCGCATGCCCGCGCGCGGCGATGTTCTTGGCTGCGTTCACGTCGCGGTGGTGTTCCGCGCCGCATTCGCAGCAAGTCCACCTCCTCATTCCAAGCCCTGTCCTACCTTTCGGACTGCTCGCGGGAATGACCCCGCAGCTCGAACACGTCTGGGTTGTGTAGGCTTCATTCACCTCTTCAAAGACGATGCCGGCCCCATGGCTCTTGTATTCCAGCATCGTCTTCAGCATTGACCATCCGGCGTCCAACGTGGACTTCGCCATCCTGGTCTTCACCATCGCGCCGGCCTGCACGTTCCCGACGAAGATCGCCGCGTTGCGCTCGACCAGCCCGGTGCTGAACTTGTGCATCGCGTCCTTGCGCGTGTTGGCGATCTTCCCGTGGATCGCGCGCACCCGGCCCTTTTTGCGCGCCCGCTGGGCGATCCCCAGCGCGCCCTCGTGCTTGCGGTACAGGCCGGATGCCAGCGCTTCGCCGTCCGAGCACGTCGCCGCGGTCTTCAGGCCGAGGTCGATGCCGACCGACCCGGTACCCGCCGACTTCGGCACGTCCACCTTGACGCACACGTTCAGGTACCACCGGCCGCGCGCGTCCTGCGAGAA